>JANLRI010000289.1:0-2956 GCA_031361565.1 Betaproteobacteria bacterium
TGAGTTTGGCCGATGTTGATCGCGTCGTGAGCGCATTAGAGGAAGTGATTTAGGGCATGAGCACTTTATCGTCGCAAGGTAGTCTGGAGCGTTGTGTGACCGGCACGGAAGTATTGCCCATCATGTCGGAGCCGCTCGTGCAGGGGCGTCCGGCACTGTCCGTCGTCATTCCGGTTTACAACGAAGAGGAGGGTTTGCAGTCCTTGTTTGATCGCCTTTACCCTTCGCTCGATCAATTGGCGGCACAAAAGAATTTGCGTTATGAAATTGTCTTCATAAACGACGGTAGCCGTGATCGTTCCGCCGCGATGTTGGCCGATCAGTATCGCGCTCGTCGTGATGTCACGCGAGTGGTGTTGTTTAACGGCAATTACGGTCAGCATATGGCGATTCTGGCCGGCTTTGAGCGCACTCAGGGCGAGATGGTCATCACGCTTGATGCCGATCTGCAAAACCCTCCTGAAGAAATTTCCAACATTGTTGATGCCATGTTGGCGGGTCACGATTACGTGGGTACAATCCGCAAAAATCGTCAAGACAGTGCTTGGCGCCGTTATGCTTCGAGGGCCATGAATCGTTTGCGTGAGGGCATTACCCGTATTCGCATGACCGATCAGGGCTGCATGATGCGCGGCTACAGTCGCCACGTGATCAGCTTGATTAACCAGTGCCATGAGGTCAATACCTTTATTCCGGCCTTGGCTTTTACCTTCGCTCAAAGACCCATTGAGATTGAAATTGGCCATGAAGAGCGATTCGCGGGCGAAAGCAAGTATTCGGCCTACAAGTTGATGCGCTTGAACTTTGACCTAATCACCGGCTTTTCGGTCATGCCCTTGGAAATGTTTTCGATGGCGGGGTTGGCCTTGTCGATCCTGTCGGCGGCCTTTGTTGTGTTGCTGGTTGTTCGGCGAATTTTTCTGGGCTCTGAGGCTGAGGGTGTGTTCACGCTCTTTGCCATTCTGTTTTTCCTGATGGGGGTTGCGCTATTTGGAATTGGTTTGCTTGGCGAATACATCGGCCGCATTTATCAGCAGGTTCGCCAACGCCCACGCTTTGTGGTGCAAGCTTTCCTCAATGGAAACGAAACTCGGGTTGAGTGATCATATGTCTTTGGTACTTCCCCCCAATACCAAGACGGCAGTCGTATTCGCCTATCACAACGTCGGCGTGCGCTGCCTCAAAGTGCTTCTGGCCCAGGGCGTCAAGATTGCCCTAGTGCTTACCCATCAGGACAATCCTAAAGAGACTATTTGGTTCGAAAGCGTAGCGGATCTGTGTCGCGAGTACGGCATTCCGTATGAAACTCCCGAATACGTCTCTGGGCAACAGGATGGGGTAGATCATGGCGCCGTCTGGCTCGAGCGTCTCACCGAAATTGCGCCAGACTTTATTTTCTCCTTTTACTATCGCAATATGCTTCCCGTGGCTTTGCTGAATACTGCACGGCAAGGTGCGCTCAATATGCATGGATCCTTATTGCCACAGTATCGCGGCCGGGTGCCCGTGAATTGGGCCATCGTGCAGGGCGAAACCCAAACAGGAGCCACCCTGCATTACATGCTTGAAAAGCCCGATGCAGGTGATATTGTGGCCCAGCAAGCCGTGCCGATTTTGCCTGATGACACGGCTCATGAGGTTTTTAACAAAGTGTGTGTTGCTGCCGAGATCGCCTTATCCGGCGTACTCCCTTCTCTGTTGGCGGGCACGGCATCGCGGCTGAAAAACGATTTGAGCCAAGGGACATACTTTGGCGGTCGCAAGGCCGAAGATGGTCGAATCGATGTAGCCCAAAGCACCTCACAAATTTACAATCTGATTCGGGCGGTTGCGCCACCTTACCCCGGTGCCTTCCTTGAGCTTGCCGGCCAATCTGCCCTTTGGATCGACGGTGCATGGCCAGTGCGTCATGCTGAGATTACGAGCCTGCTGGAGATGCAGGCGACCCGGACGGAGGGCCCTTTGTTACGCTGGCAAGGCCAAAGCTATTTACGCGGATCCGACGGTGCCTGGCTCAAGTTGCTGGTTCGAAAATAACGCGATTCCGCCCTATGAGAGAATTCGGCCTATGAAAAAAGTACTTATCCTCGGCGTCAATGGCTTTATCGGCCATCATTTAAGCAACCGCATTTTAGCCACCACCGATTGGCATGTGTATGGCATGGACATGCAATCCGAGCGGGTCAAGGAGCATTTGGACCATCCGCGCTTCCATTTCTTTGAGGGTGATATCACCATCAATAAAGAATGGATTGAATACCATGTGCGTAAGTGCGATGTTGTCTTGCCCCTCGTGGCGATTGCGACACCGGCAACTTATGTGCGCGAGCCTCTGCGTGTGTTTGAGTTGGATTTTGAAGCCAACCTGCCGATTGTGCGTCATGCTGTTAAGTACAAAAAGCGAGTGGTCTTCCCCTCAACTTCTGAAGTTTATGGGATGAGTACGGACAGCGAGTTCGATCCGGATCATTCGTCCTTGGTGTATGGTCCGATCAACAAACCCCGTTGGATCTATGCCTGCGCCAAGCAATTGATGGACCGCGTTATTGCCGCTTACGGCCAGCAGGAAGGTTTGGATTACACCTTGTTCCGTCCTTTCAATTGGATCGGCGCGGGTCTTGATTCAATCAACACACCCAAGGAAGGATCCTCTCGGGTGATCACCCAGTTTTTGGGTCATATCGTGCGTGGTGAGCCGATCAAGCTGGTCGATGGTGGCGCTCAGAAAAGAGCCTTCACCTATGTCGATGATGGCATTGCAGCGCTAATGAAAATCATTGCGAATGAAGGTGGTATTGCCAGTGGCAAGATCTATAACATCGGTAATCCCGCCAACAACTACTCGATTCGTGAGTTGTCCCAGATGATGCTTAGCCTGGCGGCAACTTACCCTGAGTACCGCGAAAATGCGGCCAAGGTGCAAGTGCTGGAAACCTCTTCTGGTCAGTATTACGGC
>JANLRI010000295.1:0-5805 GCA_031361565.1 Betaproteobacteria bacterium
CCATTAGGCTTTGGGTACAACACTGAACTGATCGCCAAGAAGAAGCTGGACGTTCCGAAATCCTGGGCGGATTTGTTGAAGCCACAATACAAAGGCGAGGTTCAAGTCGCAAACCCTGCATCCTCGGGGACGGCCTACACCATGATTGCTACCTTGGTGCAGCTCATGGGTGAAGATAAGGCGTACAACTACATGAAGGAGTTGCACAAGAACATTGGCCAGTACACCCGCTCAGGTACGGGGCCCATTAAGAACGTGGCGCGTGGGAAGGCGAGCGTCTCAATTAGTTTTGTACATGATGGCCCTGGCGAGGCCCTGCAGGGATTTCCGGTGAAAACCATTACCCCTACCGAAGGCACCGGTGCCGAGATCGGCTCCATGTCCATCATGAAGGGGGCCCGCAATCTCGAGGCGGCCAAGCGATTCTACGAATGGGCTCTGACGGCTCCTGCCCAACAAATCGCGGCGGCGACCAAGCAATATCAGTTACCTTCTAACAAGAGTGCAAACGTCGATGCCAACGTGCCGGACTTCAAAGCGATCAAGTTCATTAAATATGACTATGCGAAGTACGGGCAGAGCGCCGAGCGAAAGCGCTTAATCGAACGCTGGGAAAAAGAAGTGAATAGTTTGCCTCGATAATTCAAAGGCAGCATGACGCTTCTTGCTCATAACCGTCCATTTTGGGTGTGGCTTGTTCTCGGCCTGCTGGGATTCTTATGTCTGCCCTGGTTCGCGGTACCCGAAGGTAAAACTTTTTGGCAAGCCGCAAGCGCTCTGGGAGAAATCTTTGGTCGAAGCGTGGCTGTTACTCCAGGCGCCGATCCGGCCAATGCAATCACCACCAGACCTTGGCTGGCGCTCGCAGGAATCGGACTCCTTTGGGTTGGACTTTGCATAGGGATGCCAGCGGCGTTCTCGAGCACCCGACGCCAGGGGCAGGTCGTATTTCTGGGGGCTGGCATTCCTCTTTTGGTTCTCGTCGCCTGTGCCTTCGCGCTGGCCCAACCTTCACTTGGTTTAGGTGGCGTACTGACTCTCACAAGTCTACTATGCCTTGCCGCTTTTGGTCTGGCGAGGCAGGGTACGTTCAAGGGTGATTTATTCGTTGCTGCTGCAGTGCTTTCCTGCACTGCCCTACTGATTTTATTCATCGTCTTTCCGGTCTCGAAGACTTTGGTCAGCGCCTTCCTCGGCGAGCATGGCGCCTTCGAGCCGACTGCTTTTGTGCAGAAAGTCAGCACGGACCGGATATGGGGACTGTCCTGTGTCACTGGCAATACCCGCTGTGGGGTAGCTTGGAATACATTGTTCTTAGCCTTACTCACCGCCTCCGGGACGACGCTGATGGGCTCCTTTCTGGCTTTGCTCGCAGAGCGTGGGACGGCGGCGGGTGGCCGCTCGCTTCGTGACACGAAGCTTGATCGCCTCCTGAAGATATTAGCCTTGCTACCGATCATCACGCCACCCTTTGTTGTGGGTTTGGGCTTGATCCTTTTGTTCGGCCGGGCCGGTGTTTTTAATCAGTTTTTAGAGTGGGGCTTCGGTATTCCGCCGGGCCGTTGGTTCTACGGCTTGTTTGGTGTTTGGTTTGCCCAAATGTTCGCCTTCACGCCGATTGCATTTTTGATTATGCGCGGCGTGGTGCAGGGCTTGAGCCCCTCGTTGGAAGAGGCTGCACAAACCTTGGGTGCGAGTCCTACCAAGACCTTCTTTACGATCACTTTGCCGATGATGAAGCCGGGTATAGCGAACGCCTTCCTGGTAGGGTTTATCGAGAGCATTGCGGACTTCGGAAACCCGGTGCTGGTCGGGGGTCAGTTCACGGTGCTCTCGACTGAAATTTTCTTCGCGATTGTGGGTGCCCAGTTCGATCAAGGCCGAGCCGCTTCTTTAGCCTGGATACTCACGGCTTTTGCTCTGGGTGTTTTTGCCTTGCAGCAGAGCTTTCTCGGCAAGCAGTCCTACACCACAATGTCGGGCAAGGGCGATTCCGGCTTGCCTGCCCCGCTGCCTACCAGCGTTCGCCGACTTGCAAAAATTCTGATCTACCCCTGGCTGGCTTTTACCGTGGTGATTTACGGGTTTGCCTTGTTGGGCGGCATTGTTAAAACTTGGGGGCGTGATTACACTTTGACCTTGCAACACTTCAAGGCTGCCTTCGATGTGCAATGGGGTGATTTTGGCATAGTGTGGGCAGGCACGGCATGGAGTTCTTTGTTCACCACGGTGAAGCTTGCCGGCATCGCGGCGCCGGTGACCGCAATGCTCGGGCTGCTTTTGGCCTTTCTCATTGCCCGCGTGCCTTTCCGAGGTCAAAAGCTCTTTGAGTTCACGGCTCTGCTCGCCTTTGCCATTCCGGGAACGGTGCTTGGGGTCAGTTATGTGTTGGCTTTTAACGTGCCGCCATTTGAGCTGACCGGCACGGGATTGATCATTATTCTATGTTTCGTGTTTAGAAATTTACCGGTGGGGGTGCGTGCCGGTACGGCGGCCTTTAAGCAGCTCGATAAGAGTTTGGATGAGGCGTCAGTAATGTTGCGGGCGTCGACTGCGACGACCCTAAGAAGAGTATTGCTTCCTTTGTTGAAGCCAGCGCTTGTTGCCGCGCTCATTTATAGTTTTGTGCGGGCAATGACGACGGTCTCCGCCGTGATCTTCTTGGTGACCGCAGAATACGAACTGGCCACAACCTACATCATTGGGCGCGTCGGCAACGGTGATTACGGTATTGCGCTGGCCTATTGCACTGTGCTGATTGTTTTGATGTCCCTGGCTACAGCCGCCATTCAATGCCTGGTCGGGGAGCGCAAATTGGGTCGTCGGGAGAGGGTATGAGTATTGGTATTGAATTTCGATCGGTGACTAAACAGTACGATGCCAAAGGCGCCTCTAAGGCGGCCGTGGATGGCATCAGCTTCCAAGTGGAGAAAGGGAGCCTGACCACCTTACTTGGCCCCTCCGGCTGCGGCAAAACCACGACTTTACGCATGATTGCAGGGCTCGAAACACCGAGCGCCGGACGAGTCTTCATCGACGGCCAAGATGTCACCGAGTTGGGGCCCGCGCAGCGTAACGTTAGTTTGGTGTTTCAAAGCTATGCCCTGTTTCCTCATATGAGCGTTTTAGGGAATGTGGCTTATGGCCCCTCAGTGTCTGGCTTAAGCAAAGACGCAGCGCAAGACAAAGCCAAAGTTGCTTTGGCGACGGTTGGCCTAACTGGCTACGAGCTACGCATGCCCAGTGAACTTTCAGGCGGGCAGCAACAGCGCGTTGCGGTCGCGCGCGCCCTGGTCCTTGAGCCTTCGGTGTTGCTGTTCGACGAACCCTTGTCAAACCTTGATGCACGCCTGCGCCGACAAATGCGCGAAGAAATTCGTAGCCTTCAGCAGCGCTTGAAGCTCACCGTCGCCTACGTCACCCATGATCAAAACGAAGCCCTCGCCGTGAGTGACAAAATCATTGTCATGAACCAAGGAAAAATCGCCCAGCAAGGTAGTCCGCGAGAACTTTACGAGAGACCTGATTCAGAGTTTGTCGCGGGCTTTATGGGCGAAGCCGCCCTCATGAACGCGCAACGGCGTTCCGGGCGACTTTATCTTGGAAAGTATTTGTTGCCAGATACGATTGCTAGCACGGATGAAACTCTGGCCAAGGTGGGAAATGGCCTGCAGGTCAGTCCCGAGGCTAACGAAGTCGTACTCGCCATTCGCCCAGAATCTTGGCATCTTAAACTCGCTGCAGAGTCCGCGTTCGAACCTTCTTTAAGATCTGCTCACGGACCTACTATCGACGATGCTACCGCCCACGAACACACGGGTTTACACGGGCAGGTCAAACAGGCCACCTATCTTGGCGGAAGTTACGAATACACTGTGAGCACCGAACTTGGCGATATTTTTTTAATCAGCCCTTTAAGATCGGCTGTAGCCAGGAGCGGTGATCTTGTCATTCTGAGCTTGTTCTCGCAAGGTGTCGCGGTGCTTGCATAATGGCCTCTTTACCGAGCCCCGAATGAGCCCAACGTTTTCCTGTCGACCCGGTTGCGGCGCTTGTTGTATTGCCCCTTCAATCACCAGCCCAATTCCGGGCATGCCGCAGGGCAAGCTGGCTGGGGAGCGTTGCATCCAGTTGGATGCAAATAACGCCTGCAAAATCTTCGGTCAGCCGGAACGGCCGCGGGTTTGTATCGGCTTACAAGCCAGTGCAGAAATGTGTGGCGACAATCAGGCTCAGGCAATGCTGTGGCTAAACGGGCTTGAAGTGCTTACGCGTCCAAATCAAGAATCCGCTGGGCCCTCAGTAACACCGGACGGTCAATCATTTGCCCAGCCATGCTGACGGCGCCATCACCGGCCGCTGCGCTGGCCTCGACCACTTGTTTGGCCCAGGCGATTTCCTTGGCGCTCGGTGAGAAAGCCTGATTGACGGGCGCGACTTGCGAAGGATGGATACAAAGTTTGCCACCGAATCCCATGCGCTTGGCTAACTGAGCATCGTGCTCGATCAAGGTGGAGTTCTTGAGATCAACCGTGACCGTGTCTATCGGCGCAGGAAGGCCGGTCAGTCGCGATACCCAAACGATATGCGAACGCGCGTGCAGTAGAGCGTTATCATCCTCAGCGGCGAGGCCGAGATCGAGGCTGTAATCAATAGAGCCAAAGGCCAGGCGGGCAATATGAGGAGACTGCGCAAAATCGCGAGCTTGATCTAAGCCTAGGGCCGATTCGATCTGCGCGATGATCTTGACCCCTCCGGGGTGAGCAAGAGTGTCCACCATCTTGTCGGTCAGCGCGCGTGACTCGACTTTAGGGAGCATGATCTGAAGCGACGCTTGAGCAGTGGCCTGGGCAAGCGCATTGGCCGAAGGAGCACTGAGCCGCTTAGAAAGTTCCTTTAACAAGGCAAGGTCATCGCCATGAGCCGCTGTGCCCATTGCGTTGATACGAATCCAGAGCGTCGTCGCATAGCTTTGCGATAGATATTCCAAAATCGCTTGTCGGGCGGTTGGTTTGGCGGAAGCGCCCACAGCATCTTCAAGATCGAGAATGACGGCATCGGCGCCCGAGGCTATGGCCTTTACGAAACGCTCTGGGCGATCGCCCGGCACGAAGAGAAAACTGCGGGCGAGTTTAGAGGGTGCAATAGGCATGGTCGTCAGCGCGGGTTTGAAACGAGTAGTTTACCCAGTTGCGCAAAATGAACGGTGGGAGATTTTCTCTTAAGGAGGCATTATGCCGCACGAATTGCCTTTGCCCACTGAGTAGTAATGTTTCGCAATAGATAGGCGTCATTGGCGAGTACGATAAAGTCGTAGCCAAGGCGCTTCATTTCTTCGCAGAAATCTAGGGATGTACAAAAAATGCCGACCATTTTCTTGCGTTTGCGCGCCGCCTTAAAAATCTTCGCAAGCGCCAGTTTTAACGGGCCGTCTTTGTAATTAGGGCTAGGTGGCAGACCAAGTGCAAGACTCAAATCTCCAGGCCCGATGAATACTCCGTCGAGCCCATCGACTTTAAGAATGCTATCGAGGTTTTTCATCCCAGCTAGGGTTTCGATCATCGCTAACTTTAGGATGGTGTCGTTGGCATGAGTAAAGTAGTCTGGGCCGCCATAGAGCACCCCACGGGAAGGTCCAAAAGACCGCGTGCCCTGGGGAGGATAGCGGCAGGCGCTGACAAAGCTCTCAGCATCACTAGCGGTATTCACTAGAGGGCAAATCAGGCCATATGCACCGGCATCCAGTAGTTTGTTAATTTCAAAAAACTGATTGAGTGACAGCCTTGCCATGGGCATGGCCGGGGT
>JANLRI010000298.1:0-2916 GCA_031361565.1 Betaproteobacteria bacterium
ATGAGCAGGCCGCGACTGACATAAGCGCAGTCAGAAACCGGAATTTAAGGTGTGACATTGCAGCCATCCTTTGATGGGGCCCTTGGGATCGTACGCACATCGAACTCCTGCGCGACCTACGTCAGTCGCCTCGTCCTGCTCAAAAAACCTCCGTGAAAGCCACCAAGTTCTGCGATTCTTCGTTCAATTCGGCAATAGTGTTATGTCAAAGAGCATCTCACAATCCTGGGATTTTCGCCATCTTTTAGCAACTCCCTTGCATTCACAATGGTTGCGTACTCTCCATCAAGATTTGCGAGAGACATCGCGTGCACTTCGTCCGCCGAGCGCAGTACGCCAGAATAGTCCTTCTTCGCAAAAGCGAAGCTTGCGTCGGCAACCACGTAGGTGTTAAAACCTAAATTACCCGAGGAACGAGCAGTTGTTTCGACCGAATTATTTGTACTTACGCCGACAATCACAACACTCTCTACCCCGCGCGCATGCAGCCAGCGCTCAAGACCGGTGTTCACAAAGGCATCAGGAACATTTTTCTCGACCACATGTTCAGTCGCGAGCGTTGCAAGTTCATCTTGAAACTCAACACCCGCTTGTCCAGGCCAGAAAACAGAACCGGGCTCGCGCGAGATATGACGAACATGCACCACTTAGCGGCCGCTTTCCCGCCACGCACTAAGCAGCATTGCCATCAAGTGTTCCGCTTCAAGATTGTTACGTGGCGGCAAGTGGCTTGACTGCATGCCGCGCTGCATATCAATCAGGATCAGGGTTGGAAATACCATCGATTCGATAGACTCTTGATGTTCATCAATCAAAACAGTTCAGGGCATGGGGGAGAGAAAATATAACACTGCCGCGCACAAAACTAAACCCACAAAATGATTTGTGCCAAGCACTGCGCCATACAGACCGTGGAGGCAGCGGCCTTTACGCATCGGAAGTTCTCGCACGCCAGCCGATCTGCGATGCCCATTGTTCGGCCGCAAAGTAGATTAAATCTACCGCCGGGTCTTTTACATTCGGATAAGCGCTATCGTCGATCAAAGATACTGCCAAACGCTTTTTCAATTCACCATAGGCCGTCGCCACGTCATCGTGTGCGATCAAGTAATCTCTAAATAATATGGCATAGCGCTGATTTGGGTTTCCAAGCTGGCGGACATGGACATTGATCCTTCTTTGCCCTTTGGCTTGCATAAAAAAATACTTGGACCAGTCTTCCCTACTGTCCCCATAGCCCGGCGGAACATGATCGGCCTTGACATCAGGATGCTTAAAGTAGTCGCCCGTGCTCATTGCGCTCACAATTTCAGGTCCAAGCCTTTCCACCGACACTTGAATATCAAGAATATCCTTAGCGCACAAGTTTGGAACGGAGGTCGAGCCGATATGATCTATTCGCACCGCTAAGGCACCCAAATGACGACGGAGCATTGCGCCGACGCTGTGAAACTCACTCGGCCATGTCTGTTGATAGTCAATGATATGAATCATTTACTTGCTTCTCACATATCGAATGCCGGGGTCGGCAGACATTTCGTTCGCATCCCAGCCAAAAAAAAAGCCAGCCTCCTTTACGGTCGACTGGCTTTTCTCCATTTTAGGCGAGCGGGCTAGATGCTTAAACCACTAACCCCCATAAAGATAATTAGGCAACCACAAGGTCAACTGCGGCCAGATGTACATCAGCACCATACAAATAATCACAATAAACATGTACGGCATCATCCCCGCAAAAATCTGATTGATGGTCACATGGGCTGGTGACACTCCTTTCAGATAGAAGGCGGACATGGCCACCGGCGGTGACAAGAAGGCGGCTTGCAAGTTCACAAACACCAGGACGCCCCACAGCATCGGATCAATCCCAAAGTGTGGCAGGAGTGGCAGGAAGATCGGTACAAAGATCACGATGATCTCGGTCCATTCTAGCGGCCAGCCGAGCACGAAGATGATGGCTTGGGAGAGCAGCATGAACTGGATCGGGGACAAGTTCATCGACAGCACCCAGGTCTCGACCAAGCGCTGGCCGCCGAGAATCGCGAACACGGCGGAGAAGAGCGCGGAGCCTACGAACAACCAGCACACCATCGAGGTGGTCTTGGCGGTCAAGAACACGGCCTCTTTGATTTTCTGGAAGTTCAAGGACTTTGAACTCCAGGCCATCAAGAAGGCTCCCGCTGCGCCTACGGCTGCGGATTCTGTCGCGGTGGTGATACCGAACAGAATTACACCCAATACCACGAAGGTGAGGATCGCTAAGGGCATCACCGAGGTGATCAACATCGACACGATTTCGAACTGCTCGGCATCAAAGCGCCAGTAGTACCAGGCCAAGAGCGCTAGAGCCAACAACGAGGTGATCAAGAAGCCAGTGTAGAAGCCCGCGGGGACGGCAGCGGTCTTGGGGGCATTGACGCCTTCGGTGCCGCTCATGTCTTGCAAGGGTTCATCGACATCGGCTTTGGCTTTGGCGGCCGGTGCATCGGATCCTGGAGGTGCTTGTAGGCCCGTGTCCGATCCTGGGGGTTCTTGAGCAGCGCCAGATGTGGGCGGCTCTTGCACTTCGCCTGAGGCAGGTGCCTTAGCGGCATCGCTACTCGGTGGCTCTTGCACGCCACCAGCTGCAGGTGCTGCAACCGGTGCTTGAACGGCACCAGCTTTTGCAGAGGCCTTAGTAGTGGCAACAGCCACCGGCTCTTCGCCCTTTTGCGAGTAGATGGTCACATACCACCATACCGCACCCATGGTGACGGCCACCGCCAGAAAAGGCGTCAAGGCACGAATCAATGCAGTGACCAGCTTGAACCACGTGAGCTTAAACCCAGCCGTAGTATTCAACGCCGCATTGCTCAAGGCTTTACCCGGCGAGACCACCGCTCCGATAAGCGCGGGCAACATGAAGCGCGAGTAGCT
>JANLRI010000363.1:0-6640 GCA_031361565.1 Betaproteobacteria bacterium
TATGTATATGAAGTAATGATGGGCAAGAGGTGTTGTGATGATATCATGACATAACATTCTAAAAGTGACCCTCTCTTAATCATTCTCCACCTCTTTCTCTTCCTCAATCTATCCCTCTTTCTTACCTTCTCAAGATCGGTGTCAGCCTCCCATGGTTTGACTTCCAGAACAACCAAAGACTTCTCCACCGGCTTGTCCTTCTTGGCACCTGTCTTGCCATCAGCAGCATCTTTGTCATCCTTTAGCTTCTTTGCTGCTGCCATACGGGCTTGTCTGGCAACAGTGGCGGCAGCCTCAGCGGCGGTTTCACCATCCTCATCAACATCGTCATCACCGCCGAACATGTCATCCATGTCATCGGCAGCGGCAGCATTTTGCTGAGTAATGGTGGCCATTTGTTCGACTGCCGCTTTGATTTGTTCGGCGCCGCTTGTTTGCTCGGCTGACGACGAAGCGATGTCTTGAATCAACTGGTGAGTTTGCGCTACAAGGTCTGAAATAATTTTCATGGACAGCGATGCGGCTTCCGTCGACGTGCGGCTAGTGGCCAGCTCTTCCAGGCATTCCCTCACAATGAGTTTCGCGTCCGCTGCGGCGAGCGAGGCGCGCTGTGCGAGCTTGCGCACTTCAGTGGCCACGACTGCAAAGCCACGGCCATGCTCGCCAGCACGAGCCGCTTCAATGGCTGCATTGAGTGCCAACAAGTTGGTCTGAAATGCGATGTCCTCTATCATCGCGATAGAACCCATCACATTCATCGACTCGGTCGACGAATCGCCCATAGTGTCCAGCAAGCTGTCCAACGCACCTTGCGCCGAGAGCACAAGACGACTTGCTTTTTCAGCCCGCTTAGCCGCTTCTTGCGTGTTCACCATATTGCGTTCGACGGTCGCTGAAAACTCTTCCATCGCAGAGGCGCTCTCTTCCAGCATACTTGCGATTTCTTCTGCACGATGAGACAAGGCTCCGGTGTTGCTGTCCAATTGCTTACAGGAGCCAGCCACTTCGTTAGCAGCTTGTCGGGTCGAGCCTGCCAACTGTTGAATTCGAGAATGTAGCTTGTAGATCAGGTGTTGCACGGTGTATTTCGCATCCGGCTCGCGCTGAGCGGACCAACGGCCATCAGTGAGTTTCTCAAAAATTCTCTGGGAATTATTTCGGACCTCAATCATGTGTATTTGCAATGAAAATGCCACGTAGATCGTGAAGGCCGCGAATAAGCTGAACAACAAGGGATTTGTGTCCTCTATTCCAATCGCCGCCATAGTGAAGAAGAGGACCATCAAGGCCCCTACTACGCCGTTTCCAAATGCAACACCTGACTTCGATAAAAGCAAGACCATGGGAGCGGTGATTCTCGTTACGAGATATCGAATGGTTTCTTGCCCTTTGAGCTCTTTGCCGATCAAACCTTTTGTGCTTTGATCTGGCCTAACTTGAAGATCTTGTTTCATGAGGGGAACCGTTGATTAAGTGTATGAATAATTTCTTGTGGAAAATCTTGAAGACTGACTTGCTGATGGGAGTGGCCGTTTTCAAAGACCACCTTAGGCATGCCGTAAATGGCGCAGCTAAGCTCGTCTTGACTAAGGACATAGCCGCCACTCTTATAAATGTCCCCGGTGCCGGTAGCGCCGTCGCTTCCCATGCCCGTGAGTACACAGGCCAACGCCGCATCACCGTAGGCTTGGGCGACCGAGGAGAATAGTTTGTCGATGGACGGCCTGTAAAGATCGGAGGGCGCGGGCTTCTCCAGCTTCACGTAAACATTCGAGGACTCCTTGCGATGTACCTGAAAATGGCAATCACCGGGAGCGATGTAGGCGGTTCCCGCGCGAAGGATTTCGCCGTGCTCGGCAAGTTTGACCTTGATCGCCTTCACTGAGCGACTGAGGCGGTTGGCATACAGGGTGGTGAAGGGTATGGGAAGGTGAATAGCAATCACAATCGGTGGGGAGTGTGCGGGCAGGGTTTCTAAAATCCTGGTCACAGCGCTGGGGCCACCTGTCGAAGCGCCAATCGCGACAATCGCTTGAGAGCGGGGAGTAAGGACTGATGCCGCAATGGGCGCCCTTGTATTACGCGCTTGCGCTGCCGAAATTCTCGCAAGAGAATCGCTTAGATTTTGACGAATGGTCTTGGATCTAAAGGCGCGCCCCGCTTCGAACACCTTGGTCAGTAATTCTTGCGCATAATCGGCGAGGGTGCGTGTGTGTGGCTGCACTCCAGGTTTGAGCACAAAATCAAGCGCGCCAAGCGCAAGGCAATCCAAAGTGATTTGAGCGCCGTCGCGAGTCATGCTGGATACCATAATGACAGGTATTGGATGCTTCGAGAGTACATGCTTGAGGATGCTCGTGCCTTTCAGAAGTGGCATCTCGACATCAAGCGTGATGACATCGGGGCTCAAGCGCTCGATGGCCTCGACGACCTCCGTTCCGTCCTGACAAAAACCGGCAACGGAGATCTCGGGGTTTGATCTAAGAATCTTGGCGATGACGCCACGCGCAACGACTGAATCGTCTACGATCAGAACTTTGAGGGGTGCTTTCATCTCAGGCTCCCTCGAACAGGCTAATGTCGGGTTTTAGAATGGCGCCGCGTCGCACTAAGGCCGCGGCGTGTCGACTTTCTCTATGCTGAACGCGGTTCAAGCTTTTTTCGATGTGGCGACAGTCCGGGTGGGTGATCTCGGGAGTCCAATAGAGTCTTCGTGCAAGTACACCCCCGGTGTCTTGCCCGCGTAGCTTTAGCCGCTCTTGCCTTAAGTACTGCGAGGCAAATTGAACATTGCAGAGTCCAACATCGGTGAGTTCGGTCAGAATCTGAGCTCCTCCGAAAATCCAGGCCACCATACGATCCTTCCTGGCCCCTTGGGCCAGAAGTTCATTGATCAGAAGTTCCATGGCATAACTTCCGTAGCGTGCGCGTCGATTGGTTGGGTCAACGCTCAACAACTCGGGAGAGCCAAGCTCCAGTTGCCTTGGGAGCATGAAGTGATTCATGCCGATCAAACCGGCCGCGTGGTCGGCTAAGCACACGGCGACACAGGACCCAAGAACCGTCATCAAGCTTTCGGATGGATTAGGGTTGTCACCGTCAGAGGACGCTTTTCTGGAAATTGCAAACTCACCTGGCAGGAGTCGACGGACCCATGTGGAATGTTCGCGATCAAAAAAGCGATGTTGCTTCATAGCGCTCGACGTGGGCTAAAAACGGTCCGACCTCTGCTTTGGAACAAGCCGTCCGAGTGAATGAGCATTTCGGTGTGCCCAGTGAAAAATAGACCATCCGCTTTTAGGTGACGAGCGACGTATTCCGCAATTTGGCGCTGTGTGGTCGCATTAAAGTAAATCATCACGTTACGGCAGAACACGGCGTCAAGAGGCTTCCATGGAAGGACGCTCCCTTTGGCCGCCAAATTGAAGGGCTTGAATTCAACCAGTCGCTTAATCTCGGGTTTGACCTGGACCTGAGTCTGATTGACAGAGTCAAAATACTTTGTGATCAGGCCAGGCTTGAGATGGAGGAGTTCGGACTTCGAATAAACGGCTTGCTTGGCAAGGTTTAATGCATGAGTGTCGATGTCGGTTGCCAAGACGATGGCTTGCTTGCGATCTAGGAGGCTTGGATAGGCCTGAGTCAGCGCAATCAAAATGGAATATGGCTCTTGCCCTGATGAACATCCTGCGCTCCAAATTTTGGCGCTTGAAAAGGTTTCTTTGAGATGATCCACGAGGATTGGGAAGTGGTGAGCCTCTCGGAAAAAGGACGTCACATTGGTGGTCATCGCATTCACAAAGCCTTCGACCTGGGCTCGATCTTTTTCGACCAAGTCGACGTAATCCGCAAGCTTGGTAAATCCCAAGCTTCGCATCGGGCGGCTTAAACGATTTGAAGCCATTTGACGCTTGCTTGGGTTCAGCTCAATCCCGGCGTGTTTTCCGAGTAGACCGCGAACAGTTTCGAACGCCTGATCATCAAGAATTAGGCTCATGAGAAGGCTGCCTCATCAGTGGCTCGTGTCACCGCGTGTAGTTCTTCCGGTTGGAGAATCTTCTGTAAATCAATCAGGAGTACGACTTGCTCCCCAATCTGGGTCATCCCGATCAAATACCGAATATCAATCGCCATCGTGGTTCGGGGAACCGCCTGAATCGCGCCCGAGTGAATGCTTATGACGTCTAGGACGCTGTCCACCTGAATGCCGACTTTCCGCGACTCTAGTTCACTGATCAAAACCAGCTCTTGCGGGCTTTCGAGTTCATCTCGATTCAGCTTGAAGCGCTCCTTGAGATTGATCACAGGAACAATTTCACCGCGAACGCTGGTGACACCGACGACGTAGGAAGGTGCGTGTGCAACTCGGGTCAGGTGGGTGCCCGTTCGAACTTCGCGGATTTGCAGAAGGCTGACCGCGTAGGTATGTCCCGACACCTTGAAGGTCAGGAAGGACTGGCTATCCGCTTGGCCGGTCGTGTTGATTGTGATCGACTCATCGGGTCGGGACTGTTGTGTCGCGTGCACGGAGATTTTGAGCATCTTTTTTCCAGATCAATTACGCCGCAGCGAGTTGCGTGGTGCCAATGGTGCGACCAAGCGCGGCGGAATCCAAGACAAAGGTGATTTTTCCTGCGCCGAGTACCGTCGCACTTTGACAATACATAGCGGGGCCCAGATTGCGCTCGAAGTTCTTGATCACGATTTGCTTTTCACCAATGATGCGATGTACGCCGAGCAAGCTTAATTCGTCACCGTTGCGTAGAACGATGCCTAAGAGTGTTCCGGACTTAGGTTGCAAAGCTGTTGTAGCCATCAGATCGCCGAGATGGGCGTAGGGGATGAGCTGGGTGCGGAGCGGAAAAAGTTTCTGGCCATTAGGCAGCTCTTGCAGGCGAGCTGGATGCAATTGAATGCATTCGGCAATCGAACTCAGCAGGATTGCGTATTGTTCGCCGTCGCATTCAACAATGAGCGCATCGGTTAACGCTAAGGTGAGAGGCAGGACGATTGAAAAGCGGGTGCCTCGCCCTACTGTGCTATGTACCTGGAGTTCACCATTCAGCGACCTGATCGCCTCCGCGACGGCGTCCAGGCCTACACCTCGGCCCGACCAATGATCGACCTGAACTGCGGTTGAAAAGCCTGGAGAGAAAATTAACTCTGCCCATTGCGCGTCACTATGCTGTGCATGCTCGTCCGCTAAACCCTTTTGGATTGCCTTGGTGCGAATAGCCTGAATATCGAAACCACGCCCATCTTCTTCAATGTGGAGTACAAAGCTCGCACCGCGCTGTTCGGCCTTCAGATGAAGGGTCGCGATTTCGGGCTTGCCTAGGGAGACGCGCTCGCTGGGGGACTCCAGGCCATGATCCAATGCGTTGCGAATCAGGTGGGTGACGGGATCGATCAAACGCTCAATGATGTTGC
Organism: Betaproteobacteria bacterium; assembly: GCA_031361565.1. Lineage (GTDB taxonomy): Bacteria > Pseudomonadota > Gammaproteobacteria > Burkholderiales > Burkholderiaceae_E > JAPOKJ01. The sequence goes on from JANLRI010000363.1 coordinate 5,431, forward strand.
TGTCGAGCTCGCTTTGCTCACCGGAGACGATGATCCGCACTCGCTTGCCTAGTTCAACTTCAGCGTCGCGCACGACGCGCTCATAGCGCTTAAACAGTGTCGCGATGGGCGACATGCGCATCGACAGAATTGCATCCTGCAGTTGTCTGGTTTGGCGACCGAGCCGCTCAAAAAGTTCAACGACTTCTTGATCAACAACCTTGCTCTCGAGCTCAGCTTGGAAAATGGCTAAATCTGCGAGATGGCCGAGAAGTAAATCAATTTTTTCGCTTGGAACTTGAATCGCGCGCTGCTCGCGTCGTCGTTCGACTTGAACCGCGGGTGGCTTACTGAGATTGAGGTCAGGGTCTTCTCGAACTTGCTCGATCTCAAGATCACAGAGGTCCTCGATCCATTCGAAGATGGAGCGAATCTCTTGCTCGGACCGATTCGTTTCCAGAATGGTCGACCAGTGTAGAAAGCTAGGTTCCGGAGTGCGACCTGTAGTTTGGCATTCCCAGGAACAGAGCTCTTTCTCGTCCCAGTAAGCAGTCGTTGTGAGTGTTCCTTGTTCGGCCAGAGCATCTAGATACCGCAGCGGGTCGTTGCCACAGCTTCGCATGGCCGGATGAGGTCGAAAGCTCAGCGCGAATCTAAAGGCTCCTGCTTGCGGACCAGCTTCAGCGAAGGATGTTGATTTTGAGCGAGCGTTGTTAGCGTCCATGTCCTCTTGGATTTGGTTCAGCTTTCGACTCAGTGCAGCCACTCGCTGTGCCGAAACATCGCCCTGCTTTTGCTGGGAAGTGCCCACCATAGACCGTAGGAGGTCTAAGGCGCTTAGGAAAACACTGATGTGCTCATCGTTGAGTTTGAGCTGAGCGGAGTCGCGTAGATTGCGATAGGTTTCCAGAACCGTTTCAAGGTTATGCGCAAATTCTGCCATTTGATCAAAGCCAAGCGTGCCCGCCGAACCCTTGATAGAATGAATCGCCCGAAACGCGGCATTGATGTTATCGCCAATTTGGACTTGCTTTTCAATGCACAGCAGCGCCTCTTCGGCCTGATCGAGGCAATCAAGCGCTTCGTCAAAAAATCCAGAGTGAAATTGACTTAAGTCAACAGACATATTGATCAACCAGAATCTGATTGATTTTGTTGGTGAGAGATTCTTCCGTAAAGGGCTTAGCGATCCAGTCCATCGCCCCGGCCTTCTTAGCCTTCTCAATATTTT
>JANLRI010000445.1:0-4218 GCA_031361565.1 Betaproteobacteria bacterium
CAAAATTGTTGATCCAACTCGGTACAGCGAGTGTGGTTTCGACCGCGACTGGAATGCCGTTGACAAGCCAGCCAGCAACGCCGGTGCTGATGGATGCTGCAGACGCGCTGAATGAGAAGGCCAGAGCGGAGAGAGTCAGGAGAACAGATTTGATTTGCATGGTGAACCTCATGAAGTTGATCAAAAACGACGTTATGAGCATTTTCACGCAAACCTCATGCCAGGTTTGCAAGTTATTGATTAACAATCATAAAATAAATAATGGCTGCCATGGATGTAAAAATATGCGACATTCGTTCGGTCACATACCTGTGTCCCCGAGACCTCTTGCCTGCGCTTTTGCGAAACATTTCGCGTTGTCGAATGTCGGTCGATACTCGCCGTTGGCATGAGTCCGGCTTGCATCAATAACCTGAAAGTCCCTTTGACTTTTCATTTCCGGAGAGTGTTGCAAACCGGATCGCAAGCGAACGGAGGCTGAGGGACATCGAAGGCCAGGGATGCGTTGAAGGATGGCAACGCAAAGGAGTCCTGACGCACGGAAAGTGCCAAACATGACCTGTACTCTTTTGCCTTGGCAAGGCCTGCGGATCCCCTTGTCGGAAGTGCTTTTGATCCATGCCGGAGAGAGCCAGTTGCAGGTTGTTGGGCAAAGCAATACACTTGCCTGAGACGGAGAGAGCAATCGTTGTTGCCAGACTCGGGGTCAAAATGCCTTCATTTAAAGTGCTTTTAGTTCTAGCCCTGTGGCCTCCATTTGTTTGCGTGGCGCAATCCGTTTCAACGGAGCCTGAAGTCTTGGAGATGCGGCAGAAACTGTGCGATGAGTTCTCGCAGGCTATGGCCAAAGGAGATATCGAGGTCTTGGTGGCGCACTATTCCCAAGACATTGTATATAGCGTGACGTCGCCGACACTAGTCGGACCAATTTTAGGACGCGAAGCTCTGCGGAAATACTACGAGATAGTTCCCAAACAGATTTCTGGATATGTCAGCAAGGTCGAGAAGGGTCAAATCCGATCAGATGGGACAGTCTGGACGCAAGGTATCTATTCGCTATTTGCCAAAGGACCGGACGGAACCCTGACTCAGCGCTGGGGGAGATGGATGGACATCCTCAGAAGAAATGGCGATCAGTGGGAGGTCGTTTATCAAGTCAATGCCGGTTTACCGGCCAAGCCCAATCCAGATCCCACGAGCCGATGATTGGCCCGTTTCTTACGTGCAAGAAACTAGCATTAGATTGTTTGAATCGCTCGCAGCTTCACATTCGATCCGCACTCTTTCGCAGCATGCACACTGCCGAAAGCAGCATGGTCTGTGGCCGACGCCAACTGGCCCTACGGCTCCGTGAAGGCCGAACCGCGCCACATCCAGCAATGCCCTTTCAGCCCGGAAGTGAACACCTGCAATGGTGGCAAACCGAAGGTGTCACGAAACGCACGGGCGAAATAGGCAGAGTCGTAAAAGCCCGCTGCATGGGCAGCCTCCGTGATCGAACCGCCACCCAGAAGATGCGCGCAGACCAGTCGAAAACGATACCAGCTTTTTTGAAAGCATCCAGGGGCACACGTTATTGTGCTTTGAACAAATGCTCAAGCCGGGAAGCCGACAACTCGACCTACTCAAGCGAGTCTTCAACCTCGATCTAGAGCACAGTCCGAACTGCGGCGGTGAGCTCAAGATCAACGCTGCGAAAGATGGGCCGATAACCTAAGACGGAGTGCGCCCCGTGAGCCACTCATGAGCGGCGTTTCGACTAAGATGAGGGCCGAAAACCAACGGGACAAGCTTTCGAGGGGCACATTCTTGATGGCAACTACTGAGCAACCCTGGCCACGAGTTGCAAAATAGGCCGGTTGAAATCTATCCCCAAAGCGCACCTCTCTCAAGAACGGCGAACAGGAGCTTTGACGCGGTGGGCCGTATGACGAGCTACGACCTGGGCCAAGCGACAAACAATGACCCGAAGAGATCGTGAGTTATGGCGCGCTGGGCAGGATTGAGCCGTTCAGCCAGATGACAGCGAGTAGCCCAATACAGACCATCGATCAAAGCTTCGCCTACGATGGGAAAAGCCTACTACGGACGGGACGCTCACTTCAGCGCCTTACTCCCGGTAGTCGCGTTTGAGGTTGCAAAAGGCTTAGTCGCCAAGGGTGTGACGCGCCAGATACTGATTTCGCCACTCTCGAGTTGGCATCAGATGAACCCAAGTGCAAGGGGCATCAGCTCGGAGCTGGAGAACAAGTTACTCGACTTGGATCTGGAGTGCCTTCTTATTCTTCGGCCCGCCAGCGAAACAAAGATCTAACCACAATCAACCCTTTTTCGGGGCTTCTTAGCCGGATACTTCAATATCTTTCGGACCATGTTGCCCAAGGGCGTGGAAAACATCCGAACCGATCAATTGGCGCTTAGTACTATCAAAGCCAATCAATTTGCACGGGTCGGCGTGCAGATTTTAGATAATCAAGATCTGGTACGAACTCTCACTGATTAGAACTGGTCTTTGCCTTGGCGCCGGTACGGGCCATTACTGGCCCGTGTATTGCATGGATAAATGTAGAACTCGTGGTAATCCAGGGCTAGGACTCCCCTAAATGGGGGATTGTAAAAGTTCGTGCTTGGCATTAGGATAAAACCCGGACGGCGTTTTGCAATCTTAGGGAGAGACTCTATGTGCACTTTCATCAAAACGGTGGTTTTCGCGGCATTGGCGGCGAGCGCTGGCCTCATCGGCTCGACGCAAGCGGCGACTATCACCTACCCGGACTTTTCAAATACCAGTGGCCTGACCTTGAACGGCAATGCGGCCCAAGTGGGCAATGTGCTGCGCGTGACGCCAGCCACATTTGGCCAGGCAGGAAGTGTCTACTCGACTAGCGCCATTTCTCTCGCACCCAACGTATCGTTCAGCACGGCATTTCAATTCCGCTTCTCCAGTCCGGCCGTCAGTGACGGTCAGGGTCTTGGGGCCGATGGCTTAGTGTTTGTAGTGCAAACCAACTCGAATAGTGTGGGTGGGGCCGGTGGTGGTATCGGCTACGCAAACGTCCCCAACAGCGTAGGCATTGAATTCGACACATGGAACAACGGCGCCATTGACGGCAACAGTAGTAACCATGTGGGCATTGATGTTGGCGGCAATGTCAATTCACTCCTGCGCTCTGAGGTCCCAACCGATATGAATAACGGTGCGGTCTGGTCCGCCTGGGTCGACTATAACGGTGTCAACAACCTCCTTGAAGTTCGCCTGTCAGAGACTACGATCCGGCCCGTATCGGCCATTCTGTCTTTGACTCGTAATCTGGCTACGGATCTTGGATCGAGCAACGCGTTTGTCGGATTTTCCTCGGGCACCGGTGCTGCCTTCGCAAATCATGATGTTCTCAACTGGACGTTTGTGGATACCTTCGCGCCTATAGACACCGGCAATGTTCCTGTACCAGCCAGTTTGGCTTTATTAGGCCTCGGCTTGGCCGGTCTCGGCCGCATATTCGCCAATCGTCGAGTAGACATTCGTGTGCAGGTCATCTTTGTAGAAACAAAATTTCCTGCGCTGGTGTGTTCATAATGGCATCTCTTCGGCAGGACTTGCTGGCAAAAGCTTGCCGGGAGTTCGGGCGTGAAATTAACCGCGAACTCAATACCACCTGCTGCTCGCACTGCTTGGTACTGGACGGCGTTTACCGTTCGAACGCTCACGGCGAAGCAGAGTTTGTCGAGACGTCTGCCCCAAGCGATGAGAAAGTGTTGCAAAGCACCACCAGGCGTGTGATGAAGCAACTGGTGCGTCGGGGTATTCTGGTTGAGGATCAGGGCGAGACGTATTTGGCGGACGACACGGATGATTCCGAGGAAGCTAGGACGCTCAGGCCCCTGCATTGGGAATCGAGTGTTTACCGCATCTCATTGATCAGGCTGGTGCGGGCATGAATCTGTGCGGCCCGGATGCGGTGCAGGCAAAGCACGGCCTGTTGCTCGATGCTCTTGATCGGGATAAGGCGCGTAGTGCGATGGAGCAAGGTCTCGCAAAAAAGCCTCGGCATCATTGGCGTCGTTCTTTTGCTTCTGGCGAAACTTCACCACATACTTAGGGGCGATGATTCGAGCGTCGTGGCCCATGGCTCTCAGGCGACGAGCCCGACTGCGAATGGACACGATCGGTTATTCTTGTGTTTCGAGTGTTTACCTGAACCAATGCAGCCCCTGCTT
>JANLRI010000511.1:0-5075 GCA_031361565.1 Betaproteobacteria bacterium
CGCTAAGGGCTTGACGGCCTCGCGCAACGAAACTGTGTATGGACTCGCGCAGGCTTTCTGGCGCTACTAAGCCAAGCGCTTGATTGAGCGTACGCACATAGTCGCGACGCATATCGGCGATCACGCATCCCAGCGCGGAGGTCACACCGGGATAGCGCGGAACGATGCCCTGGGTTACACCAACCTCGTTCATCATGGCACATACATGCAGCGCCCCTCCCCCGCCAAAAGGCATATAGGCAAACTGCTTCGGGTCGTGTCCCCGCTCTATAGAAACTAGGCGAATCGCACCCGCCATTTTGGCATTGGCGACGGCCAGAATGGCCTCCGCTGCAGCTTCAACATTCAGTCCCAGAGGATCCCCAACGTGTCGGCCAATCGCGCGGCGTGCGGCTTCGACGTCCAAAGCAGGTAGCTTGCCCATCGGCTTTTGCGCGTTAATGCGCCCGAGCACGACATTGGCATCGGTCACGCAAGGCCCAAGCATGGCTCTCCCCTCGCCCACTCGATCACGCAACCCGTAACATACTGGCCCCGGAAAAGAACCCGCTGATTGCGGCCCAACTTGCAAGAGACCCGAGGTATCTACCGAAGCAACTGAGCCGCCACCGGCGCCAATCGTCGTGATCTCAATCATGGGGCTGCGAATGACCATGCCAAACTCAATCGAGGTTTGACTGGCCAAGGCAGGTTGACCGTTGGCGATCAAGGACACATCAAAACTAGTGCCTCCCATGTCTCCGGTGATCACATTGGGATAGCCCGATTCACGGGCCAGAAACGCACAGGCCATTACACCCGCCGCCGGTCCAGAGAGCGCCGTTTTCACAGGAGCCTGACAGGTAGTGGCCACATCCATGACGCCGCCATTACTTTGCACGATGAGCAATTGCCCTAGAAAACCGGCTTGCTTTAAACCCTCATCAAGGCGTTGCACATACTTACCGACGACCGGTTGCAAGGCTGCATTGAGCGCTGCCGTAGAAGTACGCTCAAACTCCCTGATCTCAGGCAAGATCTGATGCGAGGCACTCACATAGTCTGTGTTGACGCTCGCTACGCGTAGGTTTGGTTCGCCTAGGTTTGGTTCACTAAAATTTGGCGCGCTTGGCCACGGATCACCAGGCCGCTCACCATGCCAGGCCTCAAGCGCGGCAGCCAAGGCCTGTTGCTCGTTGATCGGATTAGCGTAGGCATTGATAAAGGCAATCACCAAGGCCTCGCATCCCAAGGCCTTCAGGCGTTTGGCTTCGCTTCTTACCTGCTCAAGACTCACGGCCTCGAGAACGGTTCCGTCAGCTAAGACCCGCTCATCCACTTCCGCTCGTAAGCGCCGCTCGATGATGGGCTCAAACTGACCCCACAGCCCCCAAGTACTCGGCCGATCGCGACGGCGCATTTCTAGGACGTCGCGAAAGCCGCGTGTGGTGATCAAACCGGTTCGTGCGATCTTGCGCTCAAGCAGAGCATTGGTACCTGCCGTGGTGCCGTGTACGATCGTGGCAATCGCAGCGTGGGACAAGCCCCCGGCGCCGACATCGGCACCCACTTGGGCAGCGCCAGAGGGGCTGCGCGGATTCGCCGCCTTCAAAGCCTCACGAATCCCCGCCAAGAAACCTTGAGACTGATCTCCCGACGCTCGACCAGTTGTAGACGGCACCTTCAATACCTGGATGGTGCCCAATGCTTCGTCAAGAACAAACACATCGGTAAAAGTGCCGCCGACATCGACACCAATCACTAAGCTCGGATCGGTCCTCATTTCTGACCTACTTTCAGACATACCCCTGGCTCCGATCTTTAACCTGTAGCGCCTCAGGCCGCTCAGCCACGTCTCCAAACCCCCCGCCGCCCGGAGTCTCAAGCCGAATACGATCTCCCTTTTTCAGGGTAATCCCTTCCCCTTTACTGGCCATCGGCAATTGTTGCCAAGCCATGTCCTGACGATAAGAGAATGCATTCATCTTGGCCGCCCCTCCACCCAAAACTCCCTGGGGTGCAAAACGAGCACGCTCTCCAAAGACATAAGCCTGAGCTTGCATTTCAAGGAGTTCAATCTCGTAATTCGCGCCCAGTCCGCCGCGATGCTTGCCAGCACCGCCCGACCCGGCGCGCAGCGCCCACTCCGTAAAACGTACCGGATAGGCAGCCTCCAGTATTTCCAAAGGCGGAATCGTGGCCATGGATATCGGTGCGTTGCCGTGATTCAAACCATCGCCTTCGGGGTGGCCCCCGTGGCCGCCCCCAAAAAAACTAAACATCACCCAAGGCTTGCCTTTGCCCGCCCCAGAGCTGCGCGTTCCAGTGATAGAGAGTGCATTGATCGTGCCGTAAGCCATGGCCGTGGCACGCTCTGGTGCAATCCTGGCCATCGCGCCAAACACCACATCGATCATGCGCAAAATAGTTTCGGTGTAGCCACCCACGGGTTTAGGTGCCTCGGCACTAAGCATACTGCCTTCCAAAATCACGAAGCGCAAAGGGTCCATCACGCCTGCATTGGCGGGCACCTCCGGGAACAAATGCTTGATGGCGACATAGCAGGCGGCGATTGCGGTTGAACGCGCGATGTTCACTGGCCCTGCGCAACTTAGCGCGCTGCGCGAAAAATCCAAGGTAAGGGTAGGCTCGGGACGGTGCGAAATTGTCAAGTCAACCGCGATGCGTAAGGGCTCATCGACGACGCCATCATTGTCCAGAAAATCATCGCAAGACCACGAGCCTTCCGGCAAGCCGAGGATTTGTTGGCGCATTAAAAGCGCGGCGCGGCGACGAAGCTCAAGCAGAGCTTGCTGAACCAGTGCAACACCGTACTGATCTAACACCTGAGTCAATCGCTCGCAGCCCAGGGCAAGGGCTGCAACCTGAGCGTTCATGTCACCGTACACTGAAAGAGGCAGGCGAGAGTTAGCCTGCAAAATATCCAAGACATCGGGCCGAAACTCACCGCCGTCATATAAACGCACCGGCGGAATCAGCATCCCTTCCTGCCAACACTCGGTCGCCGAAGGGTTGTAATTGCCGGGCACCGCGCCCCCCACATCATGCCAGTGCCCCACGGAAGCGAGGCAGCAGAAGACTTCGCCTCGGTAGTAAAAAGGCCGCACCAACTTGAAGTCGTTGAGATGAGTACCACCCTGATAGGGATCATTAAAAATCCACACATCCCCTTCTTTGAAACCGCCGCGTAGGGCGGCTTTATCAATTGCGGCCTTCACGGCGAAAGCCATAGCACCCACAAAAACCGGCAAACCGGCCTTACCTTGAATCAAGGTGTCGCCATTGAGAGGATCATAAATACCGTGCGAGGCATCATGGGCCTCAGCAATAATCGGGTTGAAGGCCCCTCTAAACAGAGTCGCATCCATTTCATCGGCGATCTGCTCAAGCCGACCCTTCAGCACAGCCAGTGTGACTGGGTCGAGAGCGACCGCGTTCGAGGCATTTTGGGCCAACTCCGCTGGACCCCCGGGTTTCGTGTTCATTGCACTTTCTTTCTGAGCACTTCCATCAATCCTCCGCACCGTACCATGTCCAGTAAAAAGCCCGGGGTCGGCTCAACGTGTATTTTGCGTCCGTCTTGCTCGACATACCCTGCTTGCGCGCATACCTTCAAGACCGATTCGGCAGAGTGACCTGACACCTTGTCTTGAATCTCGCCCGCTTGCGGACAGACGAGCGCAAGCAAACCAAGATTAAAGGCGTTGCGAAAAAACAAGCCACCAAAACTGGGCGCAATCACCGCCGCAACGCCGAGGTGCATGAGAACCGCTGCGGCTTGCTCGCGCGAAGACCCGATACCAAAACCCGATCCAGCCACAATCACATCGCCGCGTCGCACTTCGTGGCAAAACTCTGGACGCAGACGCTTAAGGCAGTGCTGAGCTAAAACCTCCACGCCAAATTGCATATAGGCTCCTGGTGCAAGTGCATCAGTATCCACGTTCGCACCAAACCGCCATACCCTCATGGCAAGAACTCGCGGGGATCAGTGATCCGCCCGGTCAACGCACTAGCCGCAACGGTATAGGGTGAGGCCAACCAAACTTGAGCCGACTCCGAGCCCATGCGGCCTTTGAAGTTGCGAGCGGTCGTGGCAATTACCCGTGCCTGATCAGGAATACTGCTGCCGTAGCCGGCGCAGGCTCCACAGCCCAGCCCCAACCATTGCGCGCCCGCATCGCTCAGGGTTTGGGCATAGCCTGCGCTGTTTGCCTGATCGAGATCCTGTTGGCTGGCAGGTGCAACTAAAAGCCTCATGCCAGAGGCGATTTTTCTTCCTTGCAAGATCTTTGCGGCCGCAGCCAAATCCGCAAGCTTGGCACCGGTACAGGCCCCCACATAAGCGAGGTCAATACCTTGTTGAGCCAAATCTTGAACTGGGGATACATTGGCCGGACTATGCGGGCGCGCCACTTGGGGGCCTAGCGTGCTTGCGTCAAAATCGTAATCGGCGAGTACTTGGGCATTGGCATCCGTGCACCAGTGTTGGTATGCACGCAAGGCGGATTCAGTCGCGGCGCAATCCAGCGTTTGCAGGGCCCCAGCCCCTGAGCTTTGGGACTGCAACCAAGCTAAGGTTGTCGCATCTGGGGCGACCAAGCCCACCTGGGAGCCAAGCTCAGCGCTCATATTACAAAGCGTCATGCGCTCCTGCATGGAGAGCGCGCGCACAGCTTCCCCGGCAAACTCTATGGCCTGATACTCTCCCCCGTTCATGCCAAAGCGCCCGATCATATGCAAGATCATGTCCTTCGCCATGACCCCTGTACTGAGTCGACCCGACCAATGCATGAGAATCGTCTCGGGCACCTTTAACCAAATTTCGCCGGTGACCATTACGCTAAGCATTTCCGTACTGCCGATTCCAAACATATAGGCGCCAAAGGCACCTCCGGTCGGTGAGTGCGAATCGCCGCCCACGCAAAACATTCCCGGCTGCAACTTGCCGGTTTGAGGAAGCACCACGTGGCATATTCCTTGGCTATCGCGCACCGTAGGCAAGGCCTGCTCAAGCGCCCAGTCACGTGCTATGCGAACAATTTTTCTTGATTCTTCATCTTTTTCGGGACCAT
>JANLRI010000540.1:0-6220 GCA_031361565.1 Betaproteobacteria bacterium
CGAGTGGGGCGCGCTCCTCATTGGGAATCAAAGTGCATCTTCCCGGTTTCACTGGTCTAAGCTTGCGTTGGAACAGTAGGATGTCTTTTAGTGCGATACGGGCCGTCTCATTGAATTGGACAGCGTCCAGTAATCGTTGGATTGCCCATAGTTCGTCAAACACGTGTTCGATCATGGCGCGATCAATATATAAGTCGTAGCTCTTATTGATCGATTTCTTTCCGTCGGCGCGAACAATTGGCGTTTGACAATACCTAGCCCTGACTGTCCCGCCCGATGTTTGACGCTGGTACCGCCATTCACCGACGGTTCTCGCTCCGTTGCTCTTGAGATCTTCTCTTAGCTTGGAGATTGCTCCCTTGAGTGCGCCACTTTCGTTATCGGTTTTGTCGGTCTTTCGATTTGATTTGAAGCCGCGCCTTTGATTGATATGGAACAAAAGCGCGCGCGAATTCGGCAGGCGTTAACTTTCGCTTTAATCCTTCGGATCGCAATTGGTACGGATTTAGATTTACGAGCACTTCGCGCGAATCGGAACTTTTCAGGAAAAATGAAGATCGATCAAGGCGTTCATCAGACGAGACTTGCGCTTTAACAGTCGATCTCGTCGTCTACGCATTCCCCTCGCTTCTCTTCGGGCAACCGCCAAAGAAATCTCGGTTTTGGGATGTCGACCTTTTGAGAAAATTCGAACTCACGCGTTGATTTATGTCTCCTTAGAAAATCCCGAGGAGCGAAGCTTTGCGCAAAGCGACCCAAAACGGTTTTTAGCGCGCTTCCCGAAGGGTGCCGTCATCGACGAGGTACAGCGCGTTCTTGAGCTGCTATCTTGGTTGCAACAGCTCGTGGATGAGCGTAAACGAATGGCCGATTTTGTGCTCACAGGCTCGGCTCAATGCGATCTAATGGCTGGTATTACGCAATCTTTGAGTGGCCGAGTTGGGCGCATCGAGTTGCTACCATTTTCATCAAGCGAAGCCTCTCGCCCTTCCCTAGAGGAGCTGCTGTTCACCGGTGGTTAACCCGCATTGTATGATCGCGACCTGTCACCGCTAGACTGGTTTCCCAATTATGTCTCCACCTATCTTGAGCGAGATGTGCGTCAGCCACTCGCGGTGCGTGATCTCAGCCAGTTTCAACGCTTCGTCAGTATGTGCGCTGCGCGTTCAGGCCAACAACTCAATCTCAGTAGCTTAGGCAATCACTGGCTCAGCGTTTGCCAATGTAACGCGCAACCCTACGACCTTTCCACCCCAAAGCAATTTCTCGATGAATTCCGAGTGAAGTGTCCGTGCAATTTCGCGGTCTTCATCGGCGACGAAGAGTTGAATGAATGCTTCACTTGGAGGCAGCGTGATAAAGATCTTGCCGCGCCCCCTGAAAGATGAGAAATCGTGATGCGGCTCTTCGGTAATTGCTTCAAGGGCCAGGGCTTATTTGAGAACTGCGGCAAGTTTCATCAACTAAGTCTCCACAGGAACATTTGAGGGGAACGGCATCCAGTCCCTGGGGGCCGCCTCATCACACTTCCTACAAGAAAGCCTCTGCCCGATCATGCCTCGACGCCCAACTTCTATCTTCGTCCAGGGGCGGTTTTGCCAAGGTGGATCGTGACGAGTGTGCTGGTTGTGGCCGCAAGCTAGTCGCGCAACCCAATGCTGCTCGTCATCTTGATGAAAGCCTACAATCTCTTGATACATATGACCTGACAACGACATAAATTAGATTGGGAGATCACTGAATATTCGCACATCGTTCAACGGTCCACAATATTCTTCAAATGGCCCTCCACAACGGGCGACCCTAGCCAAGGGCGCAAATGGAGCGAATGGCCATCCTGCCCCGAGCCTGTTCAAACTATTGAATGGCGCCCTTGCCCCACGACTTAAAACGCCGAGGTGTTTTCAGACTGTGCTGCATCGACAAGTAGGAGGTATCGAGACCTATCACGATGATCAATTGACATTCATTCTCGTAATGTTGACAATATGATACAAAACTAATTATCGTGGAGAGCACATCCCCTCTTAATTTGATGGCCCCAAAACGTGAATTATCACTGTCCACGCGCGATATTCTGAATTTGGCAGCTTTCACCGCAGCAGGTGCCATGGCTCGTGCGGCGCAGGCTCAAGACCAACGCACCAAATGGCATCCTGCGTAGCATCGTTCTCATGTCGAAGGCGATTGCGGATGAATCAATGGGGATGGCACCGATTGCGACTGAGCAAAATATGAAGGTGGGTTGATCATGCAGGCGAGGATACTGAAGCAGGTTGTCGTCATTGGCGGCGGCTTTTCGGGTTGTTGCTTTGCGGTTAATTTGGTGCGTCGAAGTGCACAGGCCGTGGCCGTCACAATTATTGAGCCTCGCTCGCAGCTTGGGCGTGGTTTGGCCTATTCAACGCTCGACCCGGACCATCGTCTCAATGCGCCGTCCTTTGCACACTCGCTGATTCCCGACGACGCTTGGCACTTCACGCGCTGGTGCCTGAGCCAGCGTCTTGCCGACAGCGACCCCGAGGCCATTTGGCCCGATGGTGCCAGTTATCAACGTCGCGCCGACTTCGCCCGGTACCTCGAGCAAACGGTGCAACAACATGCGCTCTGGCCTGCCACGGGTTCTACCATTCGCCATTTGAAATCCCGAGCAATGCAGTTGCGTCCACTTGAAGAAAATGATCGCCGACGCCTCGAAGTTCAGTGTGAGGGCGGGCAAATTATCGCTGCCGATCTGGTTATTTGCGCGACCGGTAACCATATGCCGGCGCGACCGGCCTACCTCCGAGGTGCGGTGGCGGGTCACCAATCAGTGATCGACAACGTCTTTGATGGCGAACGTCTCAAAGCCATTGGGAAAGATGCACGTGTGTTGGTTGTGGGAGCCGGCCTCACGGCCCTAGACGCTCTCTCGACATTGTTAAGACAAGGTCACTGTGGGCCGATAGAGGTTGTTTCACGTCACGGTTTGAGGCCTAAGCCTCAGGGCCCGATGCCGCCTGCTTTGGCGCTGGCGAAAACACCAGAGGGTCTTGCGACGTTGCCGGGCAGTATTGTGATGGACCGTATCATGGCCGCCGCACCAAGCTTCCTCGCAGATCCGCCAGTTCCCGAGAAGGCGAGGGCCTGGATACGAGCGCTACGCCACGCAATCGCCGAGGCTGAGCGCCAAGAAAAGTCTTGGCATGTCCCTTTTGATGATCTTCGCGATGCTTTGTGGCAGCTTTGGCCAAGATTGCCCATTGTCGAGCGGCTCAAGTTCTTGAAGAGGTTGCGCCCTTGGTATGATATACACCGATACCGCACACCACCGCAAAACGATGAGATGGTGCGGCGTGCCGAAGCTGAAGGCCGGATCAAATTTCACAGTGCCCGCGTACTGAGTGTCAAGCCTTCTAAAGATGATTTAATCGACGTAGAGCTTCGCGAATATGCTGCGCCTAATAGCCAGGTAAAAGCCTTCGATCTGCTGTTGAATTGCTCAGGCCTTGATAGCGTTGCGGGCTTGGCCGCGAACCCACTCCTTACGGCTCTTGTCGCGTCGCAACTGATCCGACCAGACCCCTGCGCGCTCGGTATTGAAGTAGACCTGCACTGTTGCGCTCTGAACGGCCGGGGGCAGGCGCAACCGCAGCTTCGCTTCATCGGGCCACCCACATTCGGTACCTTTGGCGACCCCATTGGCGCCATGTTTATCGGCGCACAGATTCATCGACTCTTGCCCGATGTGCTTCTTTTGCTTGAACCGAAAAGCAAGGTTTCCTAGAAGATTTCAACACGCCTAAGTTTTTTAAGTTTCATCGTCTACATAGCGATGCAGCATCGGGGTAGATCGACTCCACAGGCTTGACCGATAAATCAAGCATGCAACCGGCCATTAAAATTGGCGTAGGGACTCTTGGAATTGTTGGCTCGGTTGATCCTGAAAAACTCGCAATGCTACGCCAAGACTTTTGTAAGGCGTGGCGGCTTCGGGGATGACTAAAAAACCTTCGCCCAATCCGACTCGCGCTGCACCTGCATCGTTAAAACGCTTCGCGCTCTTTTGCCCGATTTACACCGTATTTTTAATACGGCATTCGATATCGGTGACACGCCCGTTTGACTTCGGCGCCTTCAAGCAACAGCTGCAACTTCATGGAATCAATCTCGCCCATCACAACCGCATTCCAGCCTGAGATCAAACGCCCTTGCTTAAGGCGCTTGGCCCGCACACACCAACCATTTCTGGAGCGGCCTCAGACCGCAGCCATTTAATTGGTTTGGCGATACTTATCGTGGCAATTCTTGCAGGCTCCACCGGTTGCACCCACCTGAGTCTTCAAGCTCTCTAGATTACCGGCCGCCGCAGGCAACTTATCGACCTCAACTTCAACCTTTTCATGCAGAGATTTGAAGTCGGCAATGTTCGCACCGATATCACCCTTGGTTTTAGCGGGGGCAGCAAAGGAATTCGCGACGAATCCCTCCCAGGGTAAATGCCCCACCGTGGCGACGATACGGGCTGATTCTTGCGCCTTGGCTGCGTCATAAGGGATCGCGCCGCGAGCCATACCGGCCAGACGACCAAAATGCGTACCCATAACCGTGAGCGCTGACTGGCGATACTTGATCGCGTCTTCAGTTTTTGCGAACTGGGCAAACGAAAGCGTGGTCACGGCTAAGCCCGCCACCAGGGCTAAGGACGATAAAATGGTGGTTTGAATCTTCATACGCACTCCTCAGGATATTTTGTTGAATTCTAAACTGGCTAACCAAGCCAAAGCGATACAAGCGCTCAGCCTAGAAAAAGATAGTCTATCAAGTTTCACGGCGCCTTACATCAGACCTTAGTCTCGTTCGAGGCAGGCTTAAACGGCAAGCGCCAGTTTTTCAGCTAAACCGATATAACTTCCCGGCGTCATGGCCAGCAAATCTTGTTTGACTTTCTGAGGCAAGTTCAACTGAGCGATAAAGCTCTGCAAGTCAGCCCGAGTGATCGGTCGACCACGCGTAAAGGCTTTGAGTTGCTCATAAGGTTCAGGCAGGCCATAGCGACGCATAACGGTTTGAATAGGCTCAGCCAACACTTCCCAGGCGCCGTCAAGATCGGCGGCGAGTCGCTCAAGATTGATTTCCAGCTTATTCAAGCCGCGCAGGCAACTGTCGTAGGACAGCAGGCAATACCCCAGGGCCACGCCCATATTTCGCAGCACAGTCGAATCCGTCAAGTCGCGCTGCCAGCGCGAGATCGGGAGTTTTTCGGAAAGGTGGCGAAGCAAGGCATTGGCCAGTCCCAAATTACCCTCGGAGTTTTCAAAATCAATCGGGTTGACTTTATGCGGCATGGTGGACGAGCCCACTTCACCCTCTTTCAGTCTTTGTTTGAAATAGCCCAAGGAAACATAGCCCCAAATGTCGCGATTAAAGTCGATCAAGATGGTATTGGCCCGTGCGAAGGCGTCGTAGAGCGCGGCCATGTAGTCATGGGGCTCAATTTGAATCGTGTAGTCGTTTTGCCTCAGGCCCAGTGATTCGATGACCTTTTTAGAAACCTCCGGCCAGTTAACCTCTGGATAGGCACTTAGATGAGCATTGAAATTGCCCACTGCGCCGTTCATTTTGGCTAGCATTTCAACCTGTGCGATCGCTTGGCGGGCAACTTTCAAACGTTGCACAACATTGGCAATTTCTTTGCCCACCGTCGTCGGGCTAGCCGTTTGACCATGGGTACGTGACAACATCGGCACCGCTGCCGTTTGATGGGCCAGGTCGCGTAATTTCGCGATGATTTTGTCCAAGCTCGGCAACATTACTTTTTCCCGAGCACCGGAAAGCATGAGGGCGTGAGACATATTGTTAATGTCTTCCGAGGTGCAAGCAAAGTGAATAAACTCGGTGGCTTGCGCGAGCTCCGGTTGATCTGCAACACTTTCTTTTAGAAAATATTCGATGGCCTTGACATCGTGATTGGTGCGGGCTTCGATGGCCTTAATACGCATGGCCTGGGCCAGGCCAAAGTCTGTGATGAGTGCGCGCAAAAAAGTACGTGAGGATTCACTAAGCGGCGCAAGCTCATTGAGTCCGGCATCAGAAAGTGCGATTAACCATTCAACCTCGACCCAGACACGATGGCGCATCAACGCCGCCTCGGAAAAGTAGTCCTGTAGAGGCTGGGTTTTAGCCGCGTAGCGACCATCTAAAGGCGAAATCGCCTGAAGAGCATTAAGTGAATCTTGAC
>JANLRI010000541.1:0-3321 GCA_031361565.1 Betaproteobacteria bacterium
AGCCGTACGCGTTGAGAGTTGAAACCATTTTTACACAATGCGGCGCTCGCAAAAGTAGCCTGCAAGTCCGCCCATGAAATTCAGGAGACCCCATGAAAACCAGAAACCCCGCAAGCAGCCCTCGCCGAGCCGTGCTTAAACAAGCCGCTGCCCTCGGTGCTGCGGCCGTCACATTGCTCGAGGCTCCTGGTGCCTTGGCGCAAAGCTATCCGACCCGACCCATCAAAATTGTGGTTGCCTATCCGCCTGGCGGGGTGGCCGATGTTTGGGCTCGTTCTATTGCGCCGAGTTTGCAAGAATCGCTCGGCCAGCCAGTGATTGTTGAAAACCGCTCGGGAGCCAACGGCAATGTCGCGGCCGATTCGGTATCGAAATCCCCTGGCGATGGCTACACCTTTGTGTTGAGCACTACGGGGATTGAAACCGTCAATCACCTCATCTTGCCCAAAACTACTTTTGATGCCACTAAGGATTTGAAGCCGGTGGCCGTGCTCGGCGACATCAAATTGTTTTTGGTCACCAAGGCAGCTTTGCCGCCCTCCAACGTGAAGGACTTCATTAGTTATGCCAAGGCCAATGTGGGCAAGCTGACCTATGGATCGGCGGGTTCGGGTAGTACCCCCCATCTTGCAGCGGAGTTATTCAAGCAAAGCGCGGGTGTGTTTGCAACCCACATTCCCTACCGAGGTGCGGCGCCGGCCTTACAAGATTTATTAGCCAGCCAAATTGACTTCTTCTTTGATCCTGGTATTTCCTTTCCACACGTGCGCAGCGGTCGACTCAAAATGTTGGCCGTGGCCAGTGGCTCGCGCTCGGTACTCTTTCCAGATGTACCAACCTTGACCGAACTGGGCATCAAGGATGTGGAAGCCGATACGATTTTTGGATTGTGGGCTCCAGCCTCAACGCCCGACGACATCGTCAATCGCATGCATCGCGAGGTGAACAAGGCTCTGAGTTTGGCAGCGACCAAACAGCGTTTTAATTCGGTGGGTGGCGATGCCACTCCTCTTTCCATTGCCGATTTCAAAGCGAAAATTCGCGCTGAGGGCTTGCGCTTTCGGTCGATCATTCAGAGTCGTAAGATTCAAGCAGATTGAATGCAAGGGAAAGCGGGATGACCGTTTACGCTGAAGCCTACCTCCATTCGTAAGGTTTTTGAGGATTTAAACTCCGGACCGAGACATAGTTCAGCCACAATCACTCATAGGGACCAGAAATGATTCGGGCTAAGGGAAAGTTTATTGCAGTCGCCGCGCTAGGTCTGGCCATACTTGGCTGTGGCGGAGGTGATGGCAGCAGCCCGGCCGCGGCGATTGTAGCAAGCACGTCGGTGGTATCGCTCTCCCAGCAGGACGCCGCAGTATTGGTGAAGTCTGCGGTAGATACGGGTATTAGTTCTGCGCAAATGTCCTCGACTACCGGCTCGTTCACCTCGGCCGCCTCTGAAATCACGGTGAAGTCGGTCGCTGAAAAGGCCATACAGAGTATCGATTGCGCAAGCACGTTGCAGTTGCGTGATACTTGCGTAGGGCAAATTTCGGTGGAGACGAGCCTCGTGGCTGGTGCACGTGGTGGCATTCCAGCCGGAAGCTATTTGAATATGAGCTTCGCCGGTTTTCGTACCCCGTCGGCACCGTTGGACCAAGCTTTGAGCGGAACGATTTCCATGACCTTCGTGGATGCCTTCACCTCCAGCACCTTGTTTAATGGCACCGCAAAAATCAAATTGGATACCATCTCGCCGCAGCCTGAGGTGCATACCAATCTGGCGTTGACCTTCCGGCAATTAACGGTCTCAGGGTCGGGTAGCGACCTCACTTTGACGGGTGGAGCCTCGGTCATCGAAGTGGGTCAGCCAGCCGTCGACGTAAACTTCACTGCCTGGCGTACCTTGGGTTCAAGACCGCAACCTGGGTCCAAGGCGGTGATCGCCTCAGCCGCTGACAGTGTGAGCATTCAAGTGATAAGTCTTGCAGGCGCGCAAACGACCTTTGAGGTCACGACGAGCACTGCCGGAGTGATCAAGCCCACCAAGCGGGTGACTCAAGACATCGTAAATGGCGTCGCTAACTACAAGACGCTCTAGGCGTCTCGCTTGCACGCCTTCGGCCGCCCAGACTCCTAGCCTTGCAGTCGACGGTCTTCGAGCTTGAAGCCCTAGCTCCAAGCCCGCTGGATCAAGATCGCTAATACGAGCCCGATGAAACTTCTAAGGCTTTGCGGCTTGGCGCGCTTTTGATCACGCCACTGGCTTTCTCGTTACCCGCCCTGGCTTGAGGGGGTGCATTGTTGCCTTCCGCTCGACTACTGGGGTAGGTAAACCACAGTGCCAGAGAGATCGGTGCAAGCCCGATGATCGCGGCGGCCAAAAGATGGCGACGACTAGGTGTCTTAGATTGAGTCAAGAGAGTCTCCGAACGCCAAGGTCTTGCCCTGGATTTTTGATGTATTTTAACTATACACCGGTTTTCTTTGCAAGCCCACTGTATTGATTTCGGTTTGATCGGGATCAGTTCAAGGGCATGACCTGGATGACAATGCTTTCGGCTTATCATCGGGCATGCACTTTCAAAAAATAAAATCGGACTCGACCGGTGATGCGCTCTATAAAATCGTTGCTAATGCGCTTCTTTCCGCCATTCAAATGGGCAAGCTCAAGCATGGGGATAGCCTGGCGAGTGAAACCGATCTAGCCAAGTCCTTCGGTGTGTCGGTGGGCACCCTTCGAAAGGCCGTCGATGAACTTGTGGCACAACAGATACTGGTGCGTCATCAGGGACGAGGTACCTATGTCGCAACCCATAGTCGAGATCGATTTTTAGATCAGTTCTTCCAGGTCGAGGCTCAGAGCGGTCTGAAAGAGTTCCCTCTTGTTGAAACTGTGGACTTCGAGAACGGTCACGCCAGTGCCTTGGAGGCCTCGCTGCTCAATCTTTCTCTCGGAGATCCGGTTTTTCGGATTCGAAATCACTTGAGTCTTCAAGACCGGAAAGTAGAAAGCGATCAAGTCTGCTTACCGGCGACGCTTTTTTATGGCTTAAACGGTGAAAGAGTAAGACATCGTTCCTCTACCCTTTACCATCTCTATCAGACCGAGTTTGGTATTACCGTAGTGAGGGCCGAAGAACGATTGCGCGCAATTTTGTGCACTGAGGAAATGGCGCAGGCATTGTCGAGGCCTGCGGGTACGCCAATGATTGAATTGCACCGGGTTGCGCGTGGCATCAATGGTCAGCCAGTGGAGTACCGGGTATCGGTGATTGATACAACACAGCATGCCTATGTGAGCCATTTGGTGCCGAGTTAAAAATCGGCAAG
>JANLRI010000573.1:0-5673 GCA_031361565.1 Betaproteobacteria bacterium
CAAAAAGCGATGGAAGAAGCGCGTCGTCAGATGTTCAAGATCTCGTTGAAAAACGGCTCTGTACAGCATCGCATCGAGGGTCGTCATGGCGCCGCTCGCGTGTTTCTGGCTCCCGCGCCTGAGGGTACTGGCATTATTGCCGGTGGCCCAATGCGTGCAGTATTCGAAGTGATTGGTATCACGAACGTTGTGGCCAAAAGCCACGGTTCTTCCAATCCCTACAACATGGTTCGCGCCACATTAGATGCCTTCCGGCAAATGACCACTCCTGCCGAAGTTGCGGCAAAGCGTGGCAAGAGCCTCGAAGATATCTTGGCTTAATTAGCCTGCTTCGCGACACTTCAAGGTAAAGATCCATCATGGACAAGAAGACCGTTAAAGTCACATTGGTTCGCAGCCCCAACGGCACACGCGGTTCGCATAAAGCAACTGTGTTGGGTCTGGGCCTGAAAAAGATTCGTCAAACCCGCGAGTTAGAAGACACTCCTGCCGTCCGCGGCATGATCAATAAAGTCTCCTATCTCGTTAAAGCTGAATAAGCTCACGCCGAAAAAATAAGCGAAAAGATCATGCGTCTCAATACAATCGCGCCCGCTGAAGGCGCCAAGCATCCTAAGAAACGGGTCGGTCGTGGTATCGGTTCGGGTCTGGGCAAAACTGCGGGTCGCGGCCACAAGGGTCAAAAGTCCCGTTCAGGCGGCTTCCATAAAGTGGGCTTCGAAGGCGGTCAAATGCCTTTGCAACGTCGTCTTCCCAAGCGTGGCTTTAATTCCATGGCGGCTGGTTTGAATGTGCAATTACGTTTGACAGACTTGCAAAAACTTGCCGTGACTGACATTGATATGTTGGTGCTTGAGCAAGCGGGTCTCATCGATAATCTGAGCTTGAGCGCCAAGGTGTTCTTGTCGGGTTCGATTGATCGCAAAGTCAATTTGAAAGGCATTGGCGCTACTAAAGGTGCTAAGGCTGCGATTGAAGCTGCGGGTGGAACGGTTGAAGCTTTGGCTGAAAAAGTCAAAGTTCGCAAGTTACCTAAGAAGGTTTGAGTTCGAGCTTCTCGAACTTTCACTAATCACTCCATAAGAACTCAGCGTGTCAGCTAACCCCTCCGTACTGTCGAGAGCATCAAAATCCGGCGATTTGAAGAATCGCCTGATTTTCTTGTTGCTGGCTTTGGTGGTTTATCGCCTGGGTGCACACATTCCTGTGCCGGGTATTGACCCCGACCAGTTGGCGGCTTTGTTTAAGAGTCAATCGGGCGGAATCCTGGGCATGTTCAACATGTTCTCGGGTGGTGCGCTGTCACGCTTTACGATTTTTGCCTTGGGCATCATGCCCTATATTTCGGCATCGATTATTTTCCAGCTTTTGACGGTGGTGATTCCCTCGCTCGAAGCCATCAAAAAAGAAGGCGAAAGCGGTCGTCGCACCATTACCAAATACACACGTTGGGCAACGGGTGCTTTAGCGACCTTCCAAGCCCTCGGTATCGCGGTGGCTTTAGAAGCTCAGCCTGGCTTGGTGATTGATCCTGGTGTGGTGTTTCGCTTTGTGACCGTGGTGTCGCTGGTTACTGGAACGATGTTCTTGATGTGGCTTGGTGAGCAGATTACTGAGCGCGGTTTAGGGAATGGTATTTCGATTCTAATCTTTGCGGGTATCGCCGCAGGCTTGCCGGGCGCTTTAGCGGGCATGGGCTCCTTGGTGAGTACCGGTGCGATGAATCCCTTCGCAGCGATTCTGATTGTCCTGATCGTGTTGGCCGTGACCGCCTTGGTCGTATTCGTCGAGCGTGGTCAGCGTAAGATCACAGTGAACTACGCAAAGCGTCAAGTTGGTAACCGTGTTTTTCAGGGTCAGACCTCGCACTTGCCTCTGAAGTTGAATATGGCGGGTGTGATTCCTCCGATTTTTGCTTCGTCGATTATTTTGTTTCCTGCGACGATTGCTCAGTGGTTTACCTCAGGCGATGTCAGCAACCCGGTGGTTCGCTTCATCAAAGACTTGGGCGCAACACTCGCCCCAGGGCAGCCGGTGTACATCATGTTGTATGCCATTGCGATCATATTCTTTTGCTTCTTCTATACCGCCTTGGTGTTCAACAGCCGAGAGACTGCGGATAATTTGAAGAAGAGCGGAGCCTTGTTACCTGGTATTCGCCCTGGTGAGCAAAGTGCTAAATATATTGACAAGATTTTGATGCGTTTGACCATGGTGGGAGCGATTTATATCGCCCTGGTGTGTCTCTTGCCTGAATTCTTGGTATTACGTTGGAATGTCCCCTTCTATTTTGGCGGCACTTCCTTGTTGATTATTGTGGTTGTGACGATGGATTTCATGACCCAGGTGCAGGCTTACTTGATGTCGCATCAGTATGAAAGCCTGTTGAAAAAGGCAAACGCCAAGTAATGAGTAAAGAAGATTTCATTCAAATGCAGGGCGAGGTTTCCGAGAACCTTCCGAACGCAACGTTTCGAGTGAAGTTGGAGAATGGGCATGTGGTCTTAGCCCACATTTCCGGCAAGATGAGAATGAACTACATCCGGATTTTGCCGGGTGACAAGGTGACAGTCGAACTGACGCCTTACGACTTGAGTCGCGCACGTATTGTGTTCCGCGCGCGATAGTCAAGTAGTTTGAGTGAGTCGGTTGGTTCGATAAGTAGTTTCTAAGAGTCGTAAAGAAAAAGTTTTAGGGGTATACGCAATGAAAGTAGCAGCATCAGTCAAAAAGATCTGTCGCAATTGCAAAGTGATTAAGCGCAATGGTGTGGTTCGTGTGATTTGCAAAGATCCACGTCACAAGCAGCGTCAAGGATAAGGACTAAAGCATGGCACGTATTGCAGGTATTAATATTCCGGACCGTCAGCATACCGAAATCGGTTTGACGGCGATCTACGGTATTGGACGCACTCGCGCTCGCGGCATTTGTGCAGCAGCCGGTGTTCCAGTCACCAAGAAAATCAAAGATTTGAACGATGCTGAGCTCGAGCGCATTCGCGACGAGATCAACAAGTTCAACGTCGAGGGTGACCTTCGCCGGGAACTGACCATGTCCATCAAGCGCTTGATGGACTTAGGCTGCTATCGCGGTCTGCGTCATCGTCGCGGCTTGCCTGTACGCGGTCAGCGTACTCGCACAAATGCTCGTACCCGTAAGGGTCCGCGTAAGGCCGCTATGGCCATGAAGAAATAATTGGAGTGATGAGAAATGGCTAAAGCCCAACAATCAGCCAACAGCGGTAGCCGTGTCCGCAAGAAGGTTCGTAAGAACGTTTCTGATGGCATCGCTCACGTTCACGCCTCTTTTAATAACACTATCATCACGATTACCGATCGACAGGGCAATGCCTTGTCGTGGGCGACATCGGGCGGTGCTGGCTTTAAAGGTTCGCGTAAATCGACTCCGTTTGCAGCCCAGGTGGCGTCCGAAGCTGCGGGTCGTGCAGCTCAAGAATGCGGGATTAAGAATCTCGATGTGTTGATCAAGGGCCCTGGCCCAGGTCGCGAGTCTTCAGTGCGTGCGCTGAATGCTTTGGGTATCAAGATTTTGTCGATTTCGGACATTACTCCTGTGCCACATAACGGATGCCGCCCTCCTAAGAAGCGTCGTATCTAGTCAAGAATTATTCAGAATTGCACGCAAATTGTTCGTGTGCTGCTGAAGTAAGGTGCCTCGTCAACGAGGCACCTTTATTGTTTTAAATTTGAGCGGGTTTACCCCTGCTTTAAGCCCACCGTTCACCACCTATCCAGCAGCATGTTGGAAGGTTTCTAAAAGTGTGGACTAACCGTAGCTGCAAAGTTGCGTATTTGAGAAAGGAAGTCCTACCGTGGCACGTTACCTAGGACCTAAGGCCAAGTTATCTCGGCGCGAAGGTACAGATTTATTTTTAAAAAGCGCTCGTCGCGCGCTGGACAGCAAGTCCAAGCTCGACAGCAAGCCCGGCCAGCATGGTCGTACTTCTGGAAGCCGTACTTCAGACTTTGGTCTGCAATTGCGCGAGAAGCAGAAAGTCAAGCGCATGTACGGTGTGTTGGAGCGGCAGTTCCGCCGTTATTTCGCCGAAGCGGAACGTCAGCGCGGTGGTACGGGTCAAAACCTCTTGATGATTCTGGAAAGTCGTCTGGATAACGTGGTGTATCGCATGGGCTTTGGTTCGACCCGTGCTGAGGCCCGTCAAATGGTTTCGCACAAGTCGATCACCGTCAACGGTGCTGTGATGAACATTCCTTCGGCTTTAATGAAGCCAAGCGATGTGATCGCGGTCCGTGAAAAGGCCAAGAAGCAGGCCCGTATTGTGGATTCTTTGAATTTGGCTGAGCAGCAAGGTATGCCGTCTTGGGTGTCTGTGGACAAAACCAAGATGGAAGGCACCTTCAAGGCCCTACCGGATCGCTCAGACTTTGCTTCTGATGTGAATGAAAATCTGATTGTCGAGTTGTACTCGCGTTAATTAAGAGGGAGTTCCTAATGCAGACTACTTTGCTGAAACCCCGTATCGTTGAAGTCGAACAGTTAAGCCCATCTCACGCTCGCGTGGTGATGGAGCCCTTTGAGCGTGGCTTTGGCCACACCCTGGGAAATGCCTTGCGTCGTGTGTTGTTATCTTCGATGACCGGCTATGCGCCGACCGAAGTGCAAATCTCCGGCGTCGTGCACGAGTATTCGACGGTAGACGGCTTGCGTGAAGACGTTGTTGACTTGTTGCTGAACTTGAAGGGCGTGACCTTCAAATTGCACAACCGCGACGAAGTGTTCCTGACTTTGAAGAAAGATTCGGCTGGCCCGATTTTGGCGTCCGATCTTGATTTGCCTCACGATGTTGAAGTCATCAATCCAGGTCATGTGATTGGTAATCTCACCTCTGGCGGCAAGCTCGATATGAGCGTGAAGGTTGAGAAGGGCCGTGGCTATGTGCCGGGCACAATGCGCGAAATGCGTGATAACAAGTCGATTGGTCGTATCGTTCTCGATGCTTCTTTCTCGCCTGTGCGTCGCGTCAGTTACGCGGTTGAGAGCGCTCGCGTTGAGCAGCGTACCGATCTGGATCGTTTGATCGTCGATATCGAGACCAACGGTGTGATCTCTCCTGAAGAAGCGGTGCGTCAATCGTCCCGGATCTTGGTCGAGCAGTTCGCAGTGTTTGCTCAACTCGAAGGTGGCGCTGAGCCGATGTTGGGCGACCTGGGGATCCCAGTCGGTCCGGGTAGCTTATTGCCGGGTATTAGTGGTGCGCGCAACCCTCAGATCGATCCGATTCTATTGCGTCCAGTGGATGATCTCGAACTCACCGTTCGCTCTGCGAATTGCTTGAAGGCCGAGAATATCTATTACATTGGTGATTTGATCCAGCGCACAGAAAATGAACTGTTGAAGACACCGAACTTGGGCCGTAAATCGCTCAATGAAATCAAGGAGGTGTTAGCCACTCGTGGGTTAACACTGGGTATGCGTCTTGAGAACTGGCCACCGGCCGGCCTCGATCGCTAAAGGAAGCAATCATGCGTCATCGTTCCGGACTACGTAAACTTAACCGCACTAGCGAACATCGCCAAGCGATGTTGCGCAATATGTGTAACTCCCTGCTGTTACATGAACAGATCAAAACTACCGTGCCAAAAGCCAAAGAGCTGCGTCGCGTGGTTGAGCCTCTGATCACGCTCGGCAAG
>JANLRI010000611.1:0-3921 GCA_031361565.1 Betaproteobacteria bacterium
CTGCACGTCGATGGCGGCATCATGAGGCAGGCATTTGTTGCGCCTTATGGATTTGACTGGAACCGTGCCAAAGAAAGGCTCGGCACAATCGGCGACATCAACTTCTACGTCATCCGCAACGGACGCGTAAGTTCTGAATACATGGTCATGCCCCCTGACGTCATCAGCCTCACCCAGCATGCGATGCTGCAGCTGACTCAAGCGGTAGGTATCGGCAATCTTGATTCTCTCTATCTTCAAGCGCAAGCCGAGCATGCTCAATTTCATGCGGCTTGGATAGACGAGTCATTCGAGGCTCCGTCAATCGAGCTTTATGATTCCAAGTACGTTCAGGCTTTATTTGAGCACGGGCGAGTACAGGCTCTCAGTGCGAGCGCCTGGCATCGATTGCCGCCTGGCATGGCCACACCGAGTGCTCGATTGCGAGCAAAGCGCTAACGAAAACGCAGTCAATGGCGCGTGAGATGATTTCGCACCTCATGAGACTGTAGCGCTTCATGAACGACGCTCTGGTTGGCCTTTACGGAAAAGACTACGATCGAGAAAGTTGTAAACAGGCACGTACACCAGACCTGCAAACGCACCATACAAGAAACTTTGAATTTATCCGACGAAAAAACCAACCCAGGTACGCGATTCATAGCCGGGTAAAAGTTGCTCGAGAAATGCAGTCATGTGCGGCGTGGACGGCGTCAGCAAACCATAGGCGATACAGGAGATGAACATGATTGCACTCCAAATCGCCAAAGACCAAGTCAAGACTCTAATTTTTAACATCGCCTTGTGCCCGCTTCGAAACCCACGAGGAACGGACCTATGATTTTCATGCTAGGTGAAAAGCTTCTATCGGCATAGGTTTGCAAGGCCAATTGGCCATGTTGGGCAGGCGAAAGAGTAGCAATGCAAGCATCGTCAAATTGCGGGCACATGCGGGCAATCACCAAGCCTATCGGATCGCGCCGCAAGGGGTTGACATCCCCCATGCGCCAGACGGTGGTGGTCAGGCTTTCATAAAGGGATAGGCTACCCGGCTGGGATGACATCTGATCCGCTTCCTCGGCGTGTTGGCCCCGGGTGCGAAGCCGCGGGCCAAGGTGGTGCCACACCCGCAGGATGATCCTTCTCATAACGCTCCCTCTGAGCAGAGTGAGGCAGCTCAGGGCCGGACGTCACGGGAAGATGTAGGCGCGGGACTACAAGAGAAAGGGGCAAGTGACTACACGCAATATTCAGTCGGGCCGATGGCTGGAATACTCAATTCTATTCAAACTTCGCAGACGCGAGGCAGGTTTGGCGGCTGGCGGAAAGCTGTGCCCATCACACGTATGGGCCAATGCTGCACCTGTCCTGGTCTTTCATGAACATGATTTAAATTTGGAATTCGAAGGAGTGCACGCTATGAAACGAACCTCTCTAACCCTGTCCATTCTGACAGCATCAATGATGATGGCTGCTTGCCAGTCCTCTAGCCCGACCCAACAACCTAACGTGCAGGGGCGTGGTACCCCTACCTATCAGAATTCTTCTTGCCTAAATTGTGGGGTTGTTCAATCCATTGAAAAGGTGCGAGTCGACGGATCACCGTCTGCGTTGGGCACGGTCGGTGGCGCCATTGTTGGCGGCATTCTGGGAAGTCAAGTGGGCGGCGGGAATGGGAAAACCATTGCGACCGTCGGAGGCGCTGTGGCAGGCGGAGTACTGGGGCGTGAGTTGGAGAAACGTCAGGGAACACGGGACGTATGGCATGTAAACGTCCGAATGTCCAATGGTACGACGCGTACGATTAGTTTCGATGTCGAACCGCAATTGCGTGTCGGTGAGGCCGTCTCGGTTGACTAGTCAACTGAGATATGTGCACGAGACGACTCGTAATTCGAATGGATTGATCACGGGATGATCGATGAATGATGTGGCCCAGGACTCGCATTGGCCCAGCGGGCCATGGTCTTGGGTCCGCTCAGGTTCGCGTGGAGCATCGAGGTGAGGTCTGGGTGGTTTATGGAGAACATAAAATCGGCGCGATTCGCGCTTCCCGGGTTTAGGCTTACCATCCGTACTCACTCACCTCAAGCACCCATTGAATGCCCACAGACACCAAGATTCCCCCCAAACGCGCCATTGTGGTCGCGGTCCAGCTTCCCGGCGTGAGCGATGTCGAGTTCGAGGCCTCGTTAAGTGAGTTGCGTGAACTGTCCAAGACGCTGGGCTTCACGGTGGTGTCCACGCTAATTCAAAAGCGCAGCAACTTTGATGCCTCGGCCTTTTTGGGCACGGGCAAGCGGGACGAGTTAAAGAGCCTCGTGCAGAGCGATTCGACGGATGAGGCCGGGGACGAGACAAAGGATTCGATCGTGGTTCTGGTCGATCACGAGATCTCGCCCTCGCAGGCGCGTAATCTTGAAAACGAGATCGGCTGCTCCGTGCTGGATCGCACGATGGTGATTCTGGAAATCTTTCATCGCCATGCGCGCTCCAATGCTGCGCGGGCGCAAGTCGAGATTGCCCGCTTGCGTTACCTTGCACCGCGCTTGCGCGAGGCCGCCAAGTTGGCCGGACCACAAGGTAGGCAGCGCAGTGGCGTGGGCGGACGCGGCGCCGGTGAAGGTGCTGGCGAAGCGGATCGCGCCAAAATTCGAGACCGAATTGCCGAGTTGAAGCGTGAGATCACGGCCCTCGATCTTGAACGCCAGACTCAAAGAGCGCGGCGTCAGGAGAGCCAGGGCGTAGCGCGTGTGGCCTTGATCGGCTACACCAATGCCGGCAAATCCACGCTGATGCAGGCCTTGACGGGTAATGAGGTGTTGATTGCCGACAAACTCTTCGCGACGCTTGACACCACGGTGCGTGCACTCGTGCCCGAGGGTGTGCCGAGGGTTTTGGTGAGTGACACGGTGGGCTTCATCAAAAACTTGCCTCACGATTTGGTGGCCTCGTTCAAGTCTACACTGGAAGAGGCTGCTGAGGCCTCCTTGCTGCTTCACGTCATTGATGCCAGCGACCCCGGCTTCGAGCGACAAATTGAGGTGACCGACACGGTGATTGAAGAGATCGAGGCGGGCAAGGTGCCGCGCTTGCGCGTGTTCAACAAGATTGATCAGGTCGGCGATGCCAAGGCACAGGCCGCACGGACCAAGGCCTTGCGCACACAGTTCCCCGAATGCCTTGTTTTGAGTGCGGTCAGGCCGGCGGATGTCGCCAAACTCCAGAAGTCCATCCGGGCGTTTTTCAGCAAACGCTTGGTGAAGGCGGAGCTATTTCTGCCGTGGTCGGCCCAGCAACTGCGCGGCGAAATATTTTCCGTATGCGAAGTGTTGGAGGAGCGGGCTGAAGAGAAAGGTGCCTTCTTTAGCGTGCGTGGAGAACCTGCGGGCATTCGTTCGTTGCAAGAGAAGATGGCTCACTCGCAAGCCGGGAGCCCCGCATCCGAGAGCCATTTGAAGCCAGCGAAGACTGCTCATCACCCCCATGAAGATTAAAGTCAGGCCTGGCCGTCACGTCGGATTGCCCGGTCACGATTGATTTCTTGCATCGGCACTCCATGCGCCGGCACCATGTGCTGCCAAGGTCAGCAAGCCACCCACCACCGCGATGTTCTTGAAGAACAGGAGTTGTTGCACGAAAGCCTGAGCCGCGGGGGCACTCCAATAGTTATGGAAAAAGAAGCTAGCCACGAGGGTGAATGAGGCCAGCACCAAGGCAGCAATTTGTGTGCGATAGCCGACCAGCAAAGCCAGACTCCCAGCGATCTCTACAACGATGGCCAATGCGGCACCCAACGCGGGCAGAGGCAGGCCAACCGAGGCAATGTACCCAACCGTGCCGTCAAATCCGGTAAGTTTGCCAATACCCGCCGGTAGGAACAAAGTTACGAAAAATAAACGACCCAGCAGTGACAAGCTATTTTGAAGTGTTTTGGGCATA
>JANLRI010000684.1:0-9270 GCA_031361565.1 Betaproteobacteria bacterium
TCATCACCATCCATACCGATAATTCCATCTCGGTCACCGACAATGGTCGCGGCATCCCCACCGGCCTGAAGATGGACGACAAGCACGAGCCCAAACGCTCGGCGGCTGAAATCGCCCTCACTGAGTTGCATGCGGGCGGCAAGTTCAACCAGAATAGCTACAAAGTCTCGGGCGGTCTGCACGGCGTGGGTGTGTCCTGCGTGAATGGCCTGTCGAAATGGTTACGCATGGTCGTCAAACGTGACGGCAAGGTCTACACCATGCACTTTGAGAAAGGCATTCCTCAAAACCGTGTGATCGAAATGATTGACGGCGTTGAAGTCTCGCCCATGCAAGTGACCGGCACCACCGACAAGCGTGGCACCGAAATTCACTTCATGCCCGATGACGAAATCTTCACGGGCATCGAATTTCATTACGATATTCTCGCCAAGCGTTTGCGCGAACTCAGCTTTCTCAACAACGGTGTCAAGATCAAGCTAATCGATCAGCGTAACGGCAAAGAAGAAGACTTCGCTTTTGCAGGTGGCATTAAAGGGTTCGTTGAGTACATCAACAAAGCCAAGAGCACCATTCACCCCAATATTTTCTACGCCACCGGTTCCAAACTCAATGATGCCGGCCTAGAAATTACCGTAGAAGTCGCCATGCAATGGAGCGACACTTACAACGAGCAAGTGCTGTGCTTCACCAATAACATTCCCCAGCGTGATGGGGGAACCCACCTCACCGGCATGCGCGCCGCGATGACCCGCGTCATTAACAAATACATTGAAGTGAGCGAGGCTGCCAAAAAAGCCAAGGTCGAAACCACCGGTGACGACATGCGTGAGGGACTGGCCTGCGTGCTCTCCGTCAAAGTGCCCGAGCCCAAATTCTCCTCGCAAACCAAAGACAAATTGGTGTCCAGCGAAGTGCGCGCACCGGTCGAAGAAATTGTTGCCAAAGCCCTTGAGGACTTTTTGCAAGAACGTCCCGCCGATGCCAAAATCATCGTCGGTAAAATCATCGACGCCGCCCGAGCCCGCGAAGCCGCCCGAAAAGCCCGCGACATGACCCGCCGCAAAGGTTTACTCGACGGCGTAGGCCTGCCCGGAAAACTCGCCGACTGCCAGGAAAAAGACCCCGCCAAATGCGAGATCTTCATCGTCGAGGGAGACTCCGCGGGAGGCTCCGCCAAGCAGGGCCGCGACCGTAAGTTTCAAGCCATCCTGCCGCTACGCGGCAAAGTGCTCAACGTTGAAAAAGCAAGGTTCGACAAGCTCATCACCAGTGAGCAAATCGCCACCTTCATCACGGCCCTGGGCACCAGCATCGGCCCAGAATTCAACGCCGACAAAATCCGCTACCACCGCATCATTCTCATGACCGATGCTGACGTCGACGGTAGCCACATCAGAACGCTCCTACTCACGCTCTTGTTCCGACAAATGCCCGAACTCATCGAGCGCGGCTATGTGTACATCGCCCAGCCCCCGCTTTATAAAGTGAAGCACGGCAAAGACGAGCGCTACCTCAAAGACGACCAAGAACTCAACCAATACATGCTGCGCCTGGCCCTGAATACCGCACAACTCGTCCCCGGCACCGATGCCATGCCCATCGTCGGCGAAGCCCTGGGCGAGCTGGCCAGAAAGTTCCTGATCGCCGAGGCCGTGATTGAGCGCCTCACAAGGATGATCGAACCCGATGCCATGCGCGCAATACTGGACGGCGTCACCATCGACCTCAGCAATGAAGCCACCAGCACCACCAGTGCCGCCGCCCTGCACGAAGGCATGAAAAAAATGACCGGCGTGGCCTCGCAAACACCGGTAGTCACCGTGCAGTACGACGACGCCAAAGAAGCCTGGCGCCTACAGATATCCCGCCACATTCACGGCAACTACAAGTTCACCTTCATCGATGCCGACTTTTTAATGTCGGCGGACTACAAGGCCTTGCGAGAGTCGGCCGATACCACCCTAGGCCTACTCGGCGCAGGTGCCGAGATCCGTCGCGGCGAAGGCGACAAAGCCAAATCACAAAGCGTGAGCAACTTCCGCACAGCCATGCGTTGGCTACTGGCCGATGCCGAGCGTGGTGTGGGCCGTCAGCGCTATAAGGGGTTGGGCGAGATGAATGCTTCGCAGCTTTGGGATACTACGATGGACTCATCGGTGCGTACCTTGTTGAAAGTTCAGATTGAAGACGCGATTGCTGCGGATCAGATCTTTACTACTTTGATGGGGGATGATGTTGAGCCTAGGAGGGCGTTTATTGAGCAGAATGCTTTAGTGGCGCGGTTGGATATTTAGTCGTACCGTTTAACTGACGCGGAGCTTAAAGGACAAAACAGGGGTAATGATCAGTAGAACACTGGCTAGTTCGGTACGATATTTATCTAACCATTTGATTTAAATGAGAATTTATAATGGACAAAGAATATGTTGTCCTTTAAGCAACAGTTTGTCCGATAGAAATCACCGTATCTTAAAAGGGTAAAGTCCCGCGAATCTACTAAATCAGGCTTATCCGGAGGATCTAATTCCAACCCTAGAACGAGCCAGAGAAATTGCCGCGAAGGCCCATACCGGTCAAAAGGATAAGGCTGCCCAGCCCTACATCCTTCACCCCCTAAAAGTCAAGATGGCGGTCAAAGGAGCTGAAGAAAAAATCGTCGCGGTTCTACACGATGTGGTGGAAGACACAAGCGTCACCTTGTTGGACCTAGAAGGAGAGGGCTTTTCCGACCTATTGTTGAACGCTGTTTCTGCGCTGACCAAAACAACGGGTTAAGCGCGGATAGATGCCGCGAAGCGCGCCTCCCAAGACCCAATTGCTCGGGCCGTGAAGATCGCTGACGTATCCGACAATATGAACCTGAAGCGCATAGCCAATCCAACAGAAAAGGATTTGGCGAGAGTTGAGGAATATCGGCAAGTTTTGAAATTGTTAGATAGCAACTTAACTTTCAATCAGGCCTTCGCGATAGCTTCAGCCGGGCCGGAAATATCACTGGAAAAAAGCTTGATCTCCGCTGATAAAAATATTATTTACGAGGAACGCAAAGTCGCACCAAAAACTCAATAATTCAAGGTATTGGCAAAGTTGAACAGCCCATGCTGGTATATGTTTGACTATCCTCAATAGGAATAGTGATTGCCCGACTTAATTTCAGATCGAAAATAGCCTTCGCGGAAGTCGACCCGACAATCCGAACGCCACATGCAATCTGTTTTTCACTTTTTACGATGGACTCGCAGCTTGCGTAAGCGGTCGGCGTCAGGCACTTCGACTTGGCCAATTCCATTCCATGCTTGTGAAGAGCCTTGCCATAGCTTTCGCCTACAACGGCCGGCATCACATACAACAGCATCGCGTACAAAAGACTGCCGGGGACGAGAAGAGCAATTCCAAACGTCATTAGCAAAGCACCAAGAAGCGTGTTGCCGACACGCGATTCGGCGAGCTTAGCTTTTGGCTTAAGTTGGCTGAGCCAACTTAACATGACGATGACTGCGAAAACTAGGAAAAGCAACAACACGGTTTTCCACCAGCCGATTTTCAACAGCTCCAAGAAAGTCTTTGATATTCCTTCGATGCTCGCATCTAGGCCGAGTAACACCAAGTCTTCAGAAGCTGCGATAAATCGTCCTGGGTCTACGCCCCAAGCATTTAGATAACTTGCATATGCTTTTTTTCCAATGAACAACAGAGTGATGCCCGCGATTGAGGTAAATAAGCCTATCACTGCGAGCGCCACAGGGATTATTTTCGAAGATGGTTTCCCATCAACAACACGAGTTCTTGTCAAAAACGCGGCAACAGAGAAACGCGTACCCCGGTTAAGAGTCCTCAAAATCCGCGTTCCTAAATTGTAACGAAGCGCAGTATCAGCGCGAAGAGATTAAAGTCTCCATCCATCTCGGTGTGAATGACCGATTCATTGAGCTTGAAAGCGATCCAGGCTTCTCTGACTTGAAATTGATTGGGGTGCAGCATGATGGCTCCTTTCGTGACGTCAAAATCTAATCCCGCATCTCGCCATCGGGGCCATTCCCATCGCCTATGTAATGTCTCCAAAGGCCCTTGCAATGCTCAGTCTACCCTCTAGTGCATCTCGAAGCTGTCATTGAGACGATTGCGTAAAATGACTATGCAGGCTGCCCTAGAAACTACCCTAATCACTACCCCAAAACTACCCTGAAACGCCTCAAAGAACAAGTCTTTGAACGGTCAGCCGGAGGCCAGGTGCATCTCGGTTTTGAGCAGCCGCTACTCAGTGGGTACCCCTGGATCCAGGATTGGCTCGCCCGCAGTTCCCCCACCCCCCTGCTGCTCACCGGCCACAGCCTGGGCGCGGGGGTGGTTTGATTTCGGCCAAGCAAAGAAGCGCCGATCCCTTACAAAGAACCCGAAGCCAAACAAAGTATTCGACGTCAAGTCCTAGGGCCTAGGCCGTTTGGACTATTCGAGACTTGCCGTTCCTTCGCTGATGCGCGAGGCTTACCAGCTCAGATTCACCGACGACGCGGAAAGTGGCGTGACCCAGGACATACCGACATCTGACGCTTTGGCTTCCTTGGTCCTCTTTGTCCGGACCGAAAAGGTCATCATGGATGCCGATCTCGCAGAGCTATATGGCGTCTCTACAAAGGCTCTTAACCAGGCCGTAAAGCGCAACCCTGGCAGGTTCCCCGCAGACTTTATGTTTCAGATCACGGCAGAGGAGCTGGCTCGGATGCGGTCACAATTTGTGACCGCATCCCGACGCAATGTGACGGCATTGCCGTACGCCTTTACAGAACAGCGCGTTGCCATGTTGTCCAGTGTTCTGCGCTCGGCAAGGGCAATCGAGGTCAATATCGCAATCATGCGTACTTTCGTTCAACTACGACGACTGATGGACTCCAATCGAAATCTTGCTCGTAAAATCGAGGCTATGGAAATGAAATACGACGAGCAGTTTGCTACAGTGTTTGGAGCGATTAAGGAGTTAGTCGCCGATGATCAAGCTCAGAAAGCAATTCCCAAGAGAAGAATAGGCTTTCTCTGAGTACAGCATCTCGGCGCGCAAAGCTCTCGTGGTTCAACAAGGCATCAAGTCATTGGGAACTCTCGATGCATTTTGCCACGCGAGATAGGTTTGACAAGGCTATAAATGAACACCCGCATGACCAAGAAAGCAGCTTACGCTGAGTTCAAAGCGATTCACGAGGCCTTGAACCGCGCTGCCATCAAGGCCAGAGAAATCGCGTATCAAACCCAAACACCACTCGTTTATGTGAAAGACGGAAAACTGATTTCGGAGGTACCCTTGACACCGAGGCACGTTGATGCAAAATGACCTTGCATCGTCAGGTATGACTTCCGCATTTGTTGCTTGGCGCAATCCCAATCTGCCGCATCAGGCGCTTAGTGCCCGTCGTCACCATCGTTAGAACTACCAAACCGCTCACGAAAACCTTCCCGTGCATCCCCAATAAAAATCAGTAGCTGATCCTCCGGTACACGAATCACTTGAATACCTTGCCGCTCAGCTTCGGTCGTCAAAAAATTCGCCGCCTGTAAGGTAGGAATAAAGAGCGTGACGGGCAAGCGGTTCTTGGTGGCCTGGGCATCCTTAAGCAAGCGTCGCGATTCCAACTGCGAAGGCTCGGCCGCCTTGGCCGACACGGTGGTTGTACTCATCAGGTAGCAACTTGCTGCATCCATCAGCGCGAAGAGGTTGAAGTCTCCATCCATCTCAGTGTGAATGACCGATTCATTGAGCTTGAAAGCGATCCAAGCTTCGCTGACTTGAAATTGATTGGGGTGCAGCACTATGGCTCGTCTCGTATTTTCAAGAATGTCGTAGGCAAGCGATAGCCGTTACCCGACTGGTGTCACAGAGGAGCGTAGCTTAGCGCCAAGCCCCCGCCATCCGACCATCTCCACACCGCAGCGCAAATAGCATTCTTCGCCGCCATAAACGACGCAAGGGTATTGGGCGGCCAGGCCCGTGTCCAAAAAGTAAAGCTTGGGAGACTTCACCAGACGCTTGCCAAAATTGTGGTGATACGGCGGCAATAAATGCACGATGTAACTGGCCTCCAACTTGCAACTATCTACCCTGCCGGCAAGCGTTTGGCCAATGCCCGCGAGTAAACCGAACTGCTGAGAACCTGTGAGAATGAAGTGGCCGGGCACCCGGTCAGAATCCACCATACCTTGCAGATAGGAGAACAACTCTGGCCAGCGCTGCGTCTCGTCAAACACCGCTCCCTAGTTGAATCGAGCTAAAAAACCGCATGGAAAATTCTCCCAGCCGTGACCGATGGCCGACCGGTCTCTTCGTGAGCGTCAACGCTCACAAATCGCACAAATAGCATCGAGCTTCCTTAGCGCGGCTTCAAGCACTTTTATGTGGCCCGCTCCCCAAGGATGAGCCCGCGCACCACGTTCCTTCCAGTCAAATGACTTTGGTTGAAACGCAAGCACAAAGCCGACTTCGTTCTTAGGTCCTTTAACGGGCAACGCAAACGGATTATCGGCGTTGAATTCGGCATGAGTCATCGGTAGACCGATAACGATTCCGGTCCTCAAATTGAACGAGGACGGCGAGCACACCAACATCGGGTGCTCGCCCTTCATTTCTCTTCCTGAATGCGGACTGTGCCCGATCCAAATCACCTCGGCGCGTTCGGGAACCCAAAGCGCTGAATGCCTTGCCATTAGCGAATGACCTCAGCGCCAACTGGCGTAAATGCCATCGACTCACCGCTGTGACGCGATGGATCAAATGCAGCAAGCATATCGTCGAGCGACGGCTCCTTCTCAGCCTCAATGACAATTCGACCAGGCTTCACAGTGACTCGTACCGACGTGCCATCGCTAACACCAGCCGCTTTCGCCATGGGTTTCGTTAAGCGAAGCGCTAGCCCGTTGCCCCAGGTACTAATCTGACTGAATGAAGTACTCATTAAACCCCCAAGATGTGTATACGATGGTATCAACATCAAGCTTCGGTGTCAATGATCCTGACGACCGTTGAGCTTAGGACTCTTGGCTGCCTTGTCGATGGCGGAATAGCATTGGAATGGTGGCTCTCAAACCAACATCGCAATCATGATCATCGCGGACGGGTCATGTTCCGACGCCGACAAAATGATCGGATTGGCGGAGAGTTTGATCCGGCAAGCGTCGACATTAAGGCGGTCAATGCCAGACTTCGGCGAATCAAAGTGTAGTAACTAATCCCAGCGCCGCCCTTACCCAAGCGTAACTGACCCGCTCTTGCTCAAAGCGCACCGCCTCGCCCAAGACATTGTCCCGTAAGTCATCATAGAGATGGGCTTCGTCGCGGCTGAGACGGGCGAGATTCACCTTCACCGGGCTGCCCTCTTGTCCCCAAAGGGGGCGAAACTGCATCAGTGTGGCTCGATCCATCAGCAGGGATTTCACTTGTGGAAACCGCGCCCGTAGTTCGTTGAGAATTGCAAAGCCGTGGGTGTCAATGTCGCCCCAGTAATACATCTCGCATTGATGTAGCCAACTCGCCTCGCGCAGAGCCGTGAAGCCGTAGCCAGCACCAAAGATCACCAGGCCCCTTGGCACCTGAGGAAAAGCCAGAAAATTTACTTCGTTCTCAGTGATGAACACTCTGGACACGCCCGACACGAGGCGAGCGAAGGTTGCCGCGTCCAACTCGATATCTTGGCTCGCGACCCCTGGCAATAAATGTAGTTCCTCATCCAAAACACGAAAGCGCACGCGCTCAGGTTTCTCTCTTAACCCGTAGCGCCGCACAAAGCCTGACAGGCCGCTCGCACCAGAATCAACAATGCAGGCAGGTGCCACCAGCTCGATCATTTCGGCGAGTACCGCGCGCTGCTCTTCGATGAATTTGCTGTGCACCTCCGGCACATCGATCTGACGCAAATACACCTTCGGGTTAGGGTTGGCCTTCATCCATGCAACGACACTGAGCAGCCGCGACCAATGGGCCGCTAGGCTCAGGGCTTTGAGTGGACGCCTTCCTACCCAGGCGACCAGGGCTGGCTCGGTGGCACAAGTCTCGTCTAAAAGCGCGCGAAAGGTTCGTAAATCTTTTTGCTTATTCAGTAGCGCTGCGGCCGTCTCGACACTGTCCAGCCAGGCACTTTCAGGCAGCGAATTTGCGCCCAAGGTCCTGTGGTTAAACTCGCGCCACTCTATCCGTACCTGGGGCATTTCGCGTAACTTTTTACTCCAGCTACGCGCCTCGTCAAAGCGATCCCTCAGCTCGGTGGCGTTTGGGCACTTGAGGTTCAGCCGTTTTGGAAATACCGATGGAGCCGTTGGAGTCTCCCACACCTTGGGCGAGAGATCGCCGGTTTCGCAAGGCTCCTGGCCGACACTTCCTTGTACAACACCAACCTGTTCAACGCCAACTTGTACAACGCCAACCTGAACAACGCTCGCCAATAGATCGCCCCGCTCCCAAAGCTTTCTCACCTGTTCGCGCAGGTCGCTAGGCGAGGTCCAGCTCAAGCGTCTATTCCTCGCTTATTCCTCGTCTTTTCCTCACGATAAGCTTCGATGGAAAGGTTACGCAATTTGGAGGCCCGCCCTTCCTCATTGTGTACAAAGCCCACACTCGCCACATAAGGTTCAATGATGTGGATCTTTTGCAAAGGTGTGACAATGAGTAGTTGCAAATTGAGTTGCGTAAACAGTTTTAATCCATACTGGGCAGACTCATCTGAGCCGCGCCCAAAGGCCTCATCGATCACCACGAATCTAAATGACCGTGAGCGCGCCGCACCCCACTCTAGGCCGAACTGATAGGCCAGGCTGGCGGCCAAAATGGTGTAGGCGAGCTTCTCTTTTTGTCCCCCTGATTTACCACCCGAATCGGAGTAGTGCTCATGCTCGCGTTCGTCTTCTCGCCAGCGCTCACTGGCTGCAAAGACGAACCAACTGCGCACATCACTCACTTTGGCGCTCCAGCGCCGATCAATCTCGGTCAGGCCGTCGCGCCCGCGAAAGCGATCAATAATGCGTCGGACTTGCAAGAACTTGGCCTCGGAATACTGGGCATCGTCGGACCCCGTGAGAGCGCCTTCGGTACAGGCTCTGAGCTCACTCTGAAAGTCGCGAATTTCTGAATCGGGGGTAGGCTGAGACTCCAAAACAATGTAGCGCCCCGGGTTATAGTCAATCTGGGTGAGCGAGGTATTGATCTTCTCAATTTTCTCCTTGATTGATTCGCGCTCGCGAGCCAGTTGCGACTGAAAGTTGGCGACCTCGCGGATGGTGTTCTCATTC
>JANLRI010000698.1:0-6866 GCA_031361565.1 Betaproteobacteria bacterium
TGGGCGGGACGGCTGGCCGATCTTTTGCAATCGAGCAATTCCAATCGTAGCGCCACCATGATTTCTTTGGCGGGCAATAATCTTTGGGAGAATGGAAACACCCTGACTTCTTATAAAGTGGCTCCGAGTGGTCGCCTGGGCTTTGACTTTTACAAGCCGGGGACGAATGATCCATTCTCGGTGTCGCTTTCGGAGATGCTCACCAGTAACCGTGCGAATCTCTTTGAGCAAGCCTGGGTTGGTGGCATCAATCGCTCCATTGAAAATCAGAAGAGTGTGAGCGCCGCGATCGAAGCGACCAAGTTCGCCAACAACTTTCCCGGCTCTGGGATCGGTAATCAGTTGAAAATGGCCGCACGGCTGATCGGGGCGCGACAGGCACTCGGCGTCAAACGCCAGACGCTGTTCGTGTCGATCGGCGGCTTCGACACTCACGGAGACGACCAACTCAACCGGCAAAACCAACTGTTCGGCGAAATCAGCGCGGCAGTGTCAGCTTTTTTTGACGCGACCGTAACCATGGGCGTCAGCAACAATGTCGCGCTCTTCAGTGCCTCCGATTTTGGTCGTAACTTTCAAAGTAATGGCAAGGGCTCAGACCATGGTTGGGGTAGCCATCACTTTGTTGTCGGCGGTTCAGTGAAAGGTGGCAATCTGTACGGGACCTTTCCGGATTTGAACTTAGGCGGATCTGATGACGTGGGCCAACAGGGCGTGTGGATTCCGAGCACCTCGGTTGAGCAAATGGCGGCGAGCATGGCGCGTTGGTTTGGCGTAGCACCTACCGAGATGCCGACCATTTTTTCAACACTCAATCGCTTTACTACGCCAGATCTTGGCTTTATGGCTTAAGCTGCGCTTACCCAACGATTCGAGCAGGATGCCTCATGGACCATTTCGTAAAGACCGTGCTGTACACCGATACGGATGGCCGCGCAAAGTTTAAAGAGGAGCAAATTTCACTGCCTGAGGGAAGCTCGCAGGCCATGTTGTCTCGCTTGATGCCCAGTGCTGGCTGGCAGTTACGGCGCAGCCCAGTCGGGTTTCGCAGCCAGTTTCATTGCACGGGTATCCCACAGTGGGTGTTCATCTTGCGCGGCCAGATGGAGATTGGTTTACAGGATGGCAGCTCAAAGGTTTTTAGGCCTGGCCAACATTTTTACTCAGCCGATGTTCTTCCGAGCGGCGTCGAGTTTGACGAAAAATTGCACGGCCACTGGAGTCGACAAGTTGGTGAAGAAGCCTTAGAGACACTATTTGTTCGAGAATGAGTACAGCCGCTGGATGTGCTCCCATAACTTAGCCAGGTATGGGCTTCGATTGGCGCGCGAACAATAAATCCTCACCTCCATCTCCAGCGAATAGGCCACCGGGCCCGCAAGCGCCAGGGTGTTT
Source organism: Betaproteobacteria bacterium (assembly GCA_031361565.1). GTDB lineage: Bacteria > Pseudomonadota > Gammaproteobacteria > Burkholderiales > Burkholderiaceae_E > JAPOKJ01. The sequence goes on from JANLRI010000698.1 coordinate 1,396, forward strand.
TGTTGCAACTCTCGCACCACGGCACTGTCTGGCAAGAAGGCAATGCCGTGGCCCTCCAGCGCCATGACCTTTAGGCCCTCGGCCATATCGGTCTCGTAGCGTTTGTGGAGATGGGTTTTGGGACCGGTATCGCTCAAGATAAGCTCGGCCATGCGTGCGAGATAGGCGTTCGGCGCATACGCCAAGTAGGGTTGAGGTTTATCGGGCTTGCCCGGCAGCTCAAAGCGTGGACGGCCTTTCTTATCAACGCTTGAGTAGGGGGCCAGTCGCTCGGTGCCCAGACGCGCATGCTCGTAAAGGCCCGGATCAAGCCGCACCGGTTGCTGTGGATGGTAGTAACAAATCAGTAAATCGCAAGTATCCTCCACCAAAGACATGACTGCATCATGCACATTAGTCGCCGTCAGGCGGCTCGAGAGCTGACCAAAGCCTACTTCAATTTGCGCCAACCATTTGGGGAAGAAAGTGAGGGCAAGGGTATGAGGCAGGGCAAAGCGTATCGTATCTTTCGGCAGACCCTTGCGACCTAAAACATCGGCGCGAGATTGATGAATCGCGGCCAGCAATTCTTGGGCGCTGGCGTGAAAGGTGTCGCCGGCCTTGGTCAGTCGTAACGGATAGGTCGTGCGGTCAATCAGGTCGACGCCGAGCCACGACTCCAAAGAGCGAATGCGTCTTGAGAAGGCTGGCTGGCTGACATGGCGGGCCTCAGCCGAACGAGAGAAGCTGCGCGACTCGACAAGACTTAGGTAGTCTTCTAACCACTTGGTTTCCACATTCGCCTAAAATTTGAAAACTTGGAACAATCGTGGGTTGAAAGCCTAAAAAGCATTCCTCGCTTGATGGGGTGAACAACCGCGCAAGGATATCCGGTTTAGTTTCTAAAGTCACTCGAGCGGATGTAAGTGGTTACACTCATGAATCTGCAAGTTGCCTTGCGCGAGGGCGATAACAGGCGCTCGGGCGCGACTTCTGCGCAGGGATGCAAACCTTAGAAGTATTTGGCGCGACTGGCGGGGATCGAACCCACAACCCCTGGCTTCGGAGGCCAGTACTCTATCCATTGAGCTACAGTCGCTTAGCGCAAAAGCTGCACCGCGCGGCGAATTATCTCATGCCTGGCGACCCAGATACGCCCTATCGAGGCCGATAGCTTTATAATCGAGGGTTTGACACGTTCATTTGCCCCGAAACACCTCGCGCGGCACATTTGAAATCACAAGATCGAAATCACAAGAGTAGCGAATATGAGTAGCGGCAACAAACACCAGTCAGTTGGGAACCAAACGTCAGGGCACAAAGACGGCGACCACCACGAAGAAGGCGAGTCGTTCGTCAAAACGCCCCAGCAATTGATTGTGGTGGTACTCCTGGCCCTGGTGCTGCCGATTATCATCATCATGCTTTTGGCGAACTATGTGGTCTCCGGCAAGCGTCCGGGCGCCGGGACGGAGATCGCGACGGCCGAGTCTATCGGTGCCCGTATCCAGCCGGTGGCTGGCCATGTGCTCAAAGTGCCCGGCGATTTAAGCAAACTCAAATCCGGCCAAGAGGTCTACAACGCGAATTGTGCCACCTGCCATAAGGAGGGCACGGTCGGCTCGCCCAAGTTCGGTGATGCCGCCGCCTGGGCGCCAAGACTCAAAAACAGCTTCGACGTACTTTGGAATTCAGCGCTCAAAGGCAAGGGCAACATGGCCGCGCAAAGCGGTGGTGATTGGGACGACATCGAGATCGGCCGCGCGGTGGCTTATATGGCCAATGCGGCTGGCGCGAAATTTGAAGATCCTAAGGCAGCTCCAGCCCCAAGCGCGGCGCCTGCGGCAGCGACGTCGGTTACACCCGTTGCGGTGGCCGCGGCGGTCGTGATTCCTGCCGCAGTTGCTGCGGCGCCTGCCGCTGCAGGCAGTGCGGGTAAAGCATTGGTTGAAAGTGCTTGCGCCGTATGCCACGCAGCAGGCGGAAATTTTCCCGGCTCCCCTAAGTTGGGTGACAAGGCTGCTTGGGAGCCACGAATTAAAACGGGTCTAGTCGCTTTGGTGGCGAGTGTGACCAACGGTAAAGGTGCAATGCCTCCCAAGGGCGGCACGACGGCGTCGGAAGCGGACTTGAAGGCGGCGGTGGAGTTTATGGTTGCTGCCGTGAAGTGATTCTCGGGTTCTCGAGGCGAAACTGGAACACTTTTCCCGCCTCAGGCACGATTCTTCATAAGCATGATCGTCAGGGCCGATACGCATCTTAAGTTGATCAACACATCAATCCTTGGACATTGGCTAGGCGGCTATTTAGCCAGCACCAGCATAGTCGCAAGTTGCGAATGCAATTCTCATTGCGAGCGCGCTACTGTCCGGCCCCAATTTCGCTTTTCCAATTTTGCGGGCAGAATTCTCCTGCGTAGCGCAGGAAAAAGGGCAATGGTTCATGCAAACTCTGAGAAATCATGACCGACCAGTCTGAGCAAAAAAACCTTCCAAAAGGTCGACGAAGGTACGTTACGGTTCTTTTTGCCGACATTTCTGACTCCTCAGAACTCGCCGAAAGGCTTGCGCCAGAAACCTACGCCGAGTTGATGGAGAAGTTTAGGTCGTTTTCGCGGAAAATCATTCCGAAACACGGTGGTATTGTTGCGCGATTGCAAGGTGATGGGCTCTTAGCTTTGTTCGGCCACCTGGAAACCCGCGAGGACGATGGCCGTCGGGCCGTAGAGGCGGCGATCGATTTACATCTAGCAATTTCCTCCCTTCAAGTGGGGCCTCGACATTCGACCCAATCATTGCAGATGCATTCTGGAGTCCATGCGGGTTTGCTCCTACTCATTGAGGGAGATGTCGAACGCGGTCGCTATGACGTGGTCGGCGAAGTTCCGAATACAGCGGCACGCCTTTGCAGCATGGCCTTAAGTGGCGAGATCTTAATTAGCAATGAAACACTTGGCCCTCAAGCGCGGCATTTCAACTTAAAAGAAATGCACCGTGTGGCGATTCGCGGTCGCAAGGAGGTGCTGCGAATCTCACGAATCGAAGGCAGGTTCAGTACACCTCGGGAAGTTGACTCCAACACGCCCAACACGAATGTTTGTGTTGGGCGCGACGACATTCTCAGAGAACTTTGCGAAACCCTCGAATACGCACCGGCCAACAAAGTAACCCTGGCTCTGGTTCGCGGCGAGGCAGGCATCGGCAAAACGCGTGTGGTTAATGAGTTTCGCCAACGCATCCTGGGCGACTCTTTCCAAGTCTTGCGGGGCTATTGTGAAGGATACCTGGGCGCTCAGCCCCTTCAGCCATTTTTTCATTGGGTCAAGGCCGCGTTAGGGTGGCGAGCGTCTGCTTCAAACTTAGAAAACCATCAGACGGCACATCGGGCTTTACATATTCTTGCTGGAGACCAAGCCGCGGAGTACGACTCCTTAGTGAACGCCGTGTATGGAACAATTGATACCGCCGACCCTAAGAAAAATTCGAAAACGGTCAACGTCGCTGAGCTCTTGAGCTTGCTCGAGATTCTTTCCAGAAGTCAGAGACTGGTCCTAATACTAGACGACTGGCAATGGGTAGACGATGCAAGTCGGAGCGCTCTAGCGTCACTCAAGGAAAAGCCTTTCTCTATCTTCGTACTCATTGCTACGAGGCCCCTGGATGAAGACGATCAAAACATCAAAACCACCTTCACCCATGAACTGAGGCCCTTGAACCCAAGTGAGGGTGAGCAGGCCATCGCTGCCTTAGCGCCCCGAGTGAATCCCTTTGTTGCACAGGAAATCTATCGCCTTTCTGGCGGCAGTCCTCTATACATTGAGGAGTTGTGTCATGCGGCGGGTGATGGCGGGCTTTCGTCCTTCGTTGATCGAACTGCCGCAGCCTGGATTAATTCTCTAGTAGCTTCGCGCATTTCGCGCCTACCGGAGGCACAAGCCAACCTCCTGCAAGTGGCCTCAGTGATCGGAACGTTGTTACCTATTTCGATGTTGCGGGAAATATTTGGCGACACATTCGATTCGCAAATGATCGCGGAGCTGGCAGAGAAAGATTTTTGGCAATTGGATGAGGCGCATGACACGATTCGCTTCAAACACATTTTGACCCGCGACGCGGTATACGCCACGGTCGATCTCAATTATCGGCGCGCTTTACATCTTAAGGTGGCAAACGCTCTCGTATCCGCCGCCACTTCTCGAGAAGCGATGTTTGAGATCGAGGAAATGTCCTACCACTGTGACGCAGCGGGAGATCATGAACGTGCTTGGATATACGCGGAAAAGGCAGGCGATCGAGCCCTTTACTCCATGGCGCTTGATCGAGCTCGTGCTCAGTATCTAGTCGCCCTGCGCTCACTGGACGAAATCGAGCAACTGTCCAATGATCTCAAACTACGGTGGTGTGGGATCGCCCAAAAACTTGCCCAAGCTTGCGTATTTGATCCCCTCGATATTACCCATGGGCTCGAACGTTTCGAGCGCGCCGCGCGGCTCGCTCAAGAAGTCGGCGATGCCAATGCCCTGGCTCGCGCAGAGTACTGGCTTGGGTATGTTAACTACGGCAAAGGTCGACCCAGGGCAGCGGTCTACCACGCGCGCATTGCACTAAGCCAAGCGGAAGCAGGCGATGACCTGCGACTGGTTGCGCAAATTAAGGCGACCCTGGGCCAGTCCCTCGCATCGGCTGGACGTTATGACCTTTCGGAGCCGCTCATGAGAGAAGCGGTCGAGAGCAAGCGTCAACAAAGCCGCCCCGGCAGTGGGGTTGCGATTGGGTCTGCCTATACCTTAGCCAGAATGGCCTACTCGTTTGGCGATAAGGGTAGATTCGACCTTGCCCAAGAGAGCTTTGAGGAAGCTTTGCATTTACTTGGTGAAAAGACTCACATTGTCAAAGCCTCGATTAAGGAGCTAATGTGTGCGGTAGCGCTTTGGCAGGGGCGATGGGACGATGCTCAGGCCCTTGGCTTGGAAGGAGCCGATATCGCCTTGCAATGTAGAAGCCGCTATCTTGTTGCGATGGGCCGAGCGCTTAGTGCCTGTGGAGCCTGGGCGCGGGATGAATCTGAGACGGCACTGGCTACTTTGACAGACTCGACGGATTGGATTGAAGAGCGAGGCGGGGCAGTGTCGACATCGCTCAATTATGGTTGGTTAGTCGAGGCAACGACCCATTTGGGCTTAAACCATAAAGCAAGAAGATTTGCCGCGAGACTTTTTGTGCGCGCGCGAGCCGAAGATACACATGGCCTGGCCATCGGTTGCCGTGCCCTCGCTTGGCAGGCTGCTAAAAGTGGTCTACGCGCACGTTCCGAGCATTATTTGCGAGTCGCCGATCAAACCGGTAGCCGAAGAGGATCAGATCGCGAACTGGCTCTCAATCTCCTCATGAGAGCTCGCATCGCGAATGCCTTGGGAGGCCATCTTGAAGCAAAACAATTTGCTCAAACCGCATTGTTACCGTTTGAGCAAATGGGGATGAGTTGGTACTCGA
>JANLRI010000699.1:0-8077 GCA_031361565.1 Betaproteobacteria bacterium
CCGATGTCTTGATCCTACCTGATGCGAGAGCTCTAGGGCTTCACTTTTCTTTGAGCGAAAGGATGCATGGTGCGACAGTCGATTTTGCAAGTGAAGCAAGCAGGGAGCAAGGCAATGAAGCCAGCGATGAGCAAGCCCTGATCAAATTCTTTGAGGAGACACTTCGCGAGCAAGACGCCGCCTTGTTCGCGGTGCAAACTGCTCTTGGGAGAAATGGTGAGGACCTCTTGGCATGGCTGTGCGGACCTGCTCGAAAACAGGCGCGTAGCGGTGTAAAAATAGGTAGCACTTATCAAGATAAACGCGGCAAGAAATGGATTCAAGATCTTCTTGCTGTGTCGCAGGTGGAAGCGCTGTACGGAGACAGCGGGTTGAAGCTTGTCAGCCGCTTCGCGCGTTCCGTAGTCAAAGAGTTTGTTGATGCTGAAGACTATCCTTTCGCCGAAATTTTAGACCAATGTGATCGTCTTCTTAAAGTGTTACCTGTGCTCAGCGCTGCCAATGCACTGCTCGCTCAGTATCTCGGCCCCCGTATTTTGGAAAGTCTGCATGAGCATCGGAAAGCAAGCGCTGAGCTGGGATTTGATGGCTTATTGCAGGAGGTCTACCTGCTGGTTTCGCGCAGCCCACAGGCCGCAGCGCTTTTGAGAGAACGCTATCCCCTGGCCATGATCGATGAGAGTCAGGACACTGACCCTTTGCAATGGGCAATCTTTGAGAAAATTTACTTACCCCTTGAGCAAGCGCCGTCGACCAAAGGGGGGCTGATTATGGTTGGAGATCCGAAGCAGTCGATTTATTCTTTTCGCGGCGCGGATGTATACACCTATTTACGCGCTGGTGAGCGGGTGCTCGAGAAACATCACCTGAGTGTAAATCGACGGTCATCACCGGTCGTGATCGAGGCCATCAATTTAGTATTCAATGAAAGGCGCCTTGCTAAGCAGGCCTTCAATCAAAAGGACATTCAGTTTTTACCCGCCCAGGTGCATGTCGACGCGGCATGGTCTCAAGTGGGCAGTTGTTTCGAGCTCATTCGCGTTAAGGGCGAGGGTGTTTCGATGCCCGAAAAAAAGCAACTATCGGTGCAGGCCTGTGTTGAAACGATCATTGCTCTGACCATGGCAGGTGAAAGCAAGTATGGCGATATTGCCGTACTGGTTTATACCCATGCCGAAGCCGCGCTGGTTGAGGCTGCCTTGGAGCAACGCGGCATTGGCTGCGCACGGGTGAGTACTGAAAATGTATGGCAGGGGCGATGGGCTCATGAGCTTCTGTTGGTGTTGCAAGCGCTGGAGCATAGTGCCTCCATCTCCGCTCTCAACAAGGCGCTCTTGACGGAGGCATTCGCTCATGAAACGAATGTCCAGAGCTTGCAAGTCAAGGTTCTTGAGGCAGGCCATGTCTGGCAAAAGATAGGACCACAAGCAGCGCTTGCAGACTTGCTTTTGCAGCCCCGTTTAAGTCTGCAAGCCTATACCGGCTATCAACAGTTGATTGAATTGGTGGGCGGCAAGTTTTTATCAAGTTCTACAGCGCACGAGGTGGCCTTATGGCTTGAGGCGAAATACCTGGATTCGTCCAAACAGGATTCTTCCGCGCCGTGGCGACTGAATGATCCTAACGCCGTCAAGCTGATGACGATTCACCATAGTAAGGGGTTAGAGTTCGATACCGTCTTGGTGCCTTTTGCCTGGATAAAGGGAAAAGGTGCGGCCCGATTTTTGGAGACCGCCCGCCATCACCGCTTTTTGGAGGGATCTTGGCGCAGTGTGGTCGATACAATGAAAACCGAAGAAAGTCGACTCATTCTTGAGAATGAAAGACTCTCCGAAAATATTCGACTTTTTTATGTCGCGCTGACTCGCGCCCAACGTCAGTTGTTTTTGATTGCGCCAGACGATCCTGATCTGGGCTCGCCTCTTGAATATCTTCAGTTAGACGGTTTTCCAGCGCGAATCTCTCGGCTGGGCGACGCGCATTCAAGGAGCTTGCAGCAGAGCAGGTCAGTACCTGAATCTGAGGCCGAAGAGAACTGGGCCTTGCTTGCGCCGAGTGTGGATGTTGCTGCCGATTGGCGCTGGCATAGTTACTCGGCCCTGACCCGCTACTCTGAACTCGCCACAAATGTAGGGGGCTCAGCATTTGAATCGGAGCGGGACCTACCAAGCGCCGATTATGAACATGGCGTCGACCCAGGGGCTGAGCTGAACAATGCGCAAGAAGTTAGCGACGACGATCTTTTTTTGGTCGAGTCGGCATCCATTCAAAGCATGCGCTTTCGCTTCCCCAAAGGCGCCAAGGCCGGCGTGGTCTTACACAGTCTCTTCGAAAAGCATCCCTTCAATCAAAGCTTGTCGCCCGATCAACTGCGATCACTATTGATGGGCGCGGGCATGCCTGAAGTGCTGGACTCGCTGGATGAACTCAATCTTTGGTTGGATGACGTTTTGTCTACGCCGATTGGGGTCTTAGAGGGTGAAGGTTTGAACTCGTTAGACTCTACGCGACGCAAGATGGAACTAGGCTTTACCCTAGGGATTTCTCAGGTTTCTTGGGCGCAAATTCTGGCGTTGATTGATCGTTATTTCCCACTGTCGGAAGGCTCGAAAGTCTTGGCTCGTCCCGATCTTTTCGCGACTCCCCTAGGCCTGACCTATCCTGCCAAACTGAATGGCTTTTTGAACGGCTTTATCGACATGGTGTTTGAACATCAGGGCAAGTACTACATCTTGGATTGGAAGAGTAACTTTCTTGGCGATCAATTATCGGACTATCGGCGCTCGGCGCTTGAGCAGGCCATTGTGGAACATGATTATGCCGTTCAGTGGTGCTTATACTCGGTGGCCTTGTTGCGCTGGCTAAGATTGAAACTACCGGGGCAAGATCCGATTCAAAAAATTGGCGGTGTAATTTATGCCTTTATTCGAGGCATGGGCGGCAGCAAAAGTGGGGGCGGGCAGGGCGCTGAGCACGGCATTTATAGCGCCCAGGTAGCGCCGCAATTGCTGTACGAATTGGATAGTTTGATGGGCGGCGTCTCCATGACCCAGCCGCTGTTCGGAATCGGCTGAGCCTGCGATGCCAAGTTCCCTCACTGCCCAGGCTTTCGCGCAAACGCTCCTTGATGCGCTGCCCTCGGCACGCTCGTCTGAGGATGATTACGACCCGCATGATCAGCGTTTGTCCGCTATTTTTGTGCGGGTTTGGCAAAGTAGTACCGATGGCAATGCCTGCATTGATTTGTCTTCTGAGGAACAGTCGCTTTTGTTGTACGGCTCGGCCAAGGTGCTCATCGGCAAAAACAAGCCATTAATGCTTGATCACCAGGCCTTATATTTAAATCGATACTGGCATGCGGAAAAAAGGCTGGCGCAAGCCGTTCGTCTTAGGCTAGCCAACGCAGCACAGGTGAAAACAGATCAGGTGCCAATAGATCGAGCGCCAATAGATCGGGCGCCAATAGATCGGGGCGCTCTAGGTTTTGAGGCTGAGACAGGGTCTTTGCTCATGGCTGCTGAAAATGCTCCGGAATTGCAAGGTCTGGCTCCAGAGCAGTTCCAAGCGCTGCGGACCGCACTAGCAGGCCGGCTTACGATTATTTACGGTGGTCCGGGCACCGGCAAGACCCGCACGATTGCAAGTCTCATGACCGCCTATGCGCGGCTGCATGAAAAGCCGATATGGGTGGCCGCACCGACCGCCAAGGCCGGTGCCCGTTTGATGGAAAGCTTACAAGTGCTGATGGTTGAGGCGAGCTCGAAACTAAATGCAGAACCAGACCTCCTGTCAAAGCTCGCGTTGCATTCGCCCCACCTTCCAACCGAAGCGCTTACCATTCAACGCCTACTGTCGCGACTGCCTGCGACCAAGATTTTCTTTCGGGATGATGATCAACCACAGGCGCAATGGCAAGGCCCTGGACTTCTGGTTGTCGACGAAGCTTCTATGTTGTCCTTGGAGCTATGCGACCAACTCTTTGCGCGCTTGAGTGTGGATTGCGGCTTGGTCCTGGTCGGCGATCCCAACCAATTACATTCGGTCGAAACGGGCAGTGTGTTTGCGGGACTCTGTGGCGCTGAGTGGCCAAGCTTGAAGGCATCAAGAGTGAGACTCAATCGAAATTTTCGTCAAACCAATCGCCGTCATTTATCGGACCTGGCCGACGGCGTATTGCGCGGTGACGTGGATTCCTCGCTCTTCGTGGACGAACTGGCGCTCACTAAACCCGTTCTCGCACGGCTAATAGAGGCTGCTGCCAAGAGGTATGCTGCCACTTTGCGTCACGCTCAAAATCAGTTGCCTGTCGATGCCAGCATTAGCGTACGAGCCTTGGCCTATTTAGAGGCTGCGTCACAGTATCGGCTGTTGAGCGCCCGAAGAAATGGTTTCACGGGTGCGGATCGTATCTCAGCGGCGGTACTCGCCAAGCTCAAGACGATACAGAGGGTTAGTCATCAAAGCTGGTTTGAAGGTCGTTTAATTACGATCACCCGGAACGATGTGGGCTCTGGTTTATTGAATGGCGATACCGGTGTCTGTGTCATCGACACTGATCTCAGCGTCGGGACCGATCCTGGTCGCAGCGCGCTACCCAGAGTGCTAGTGGCATTTGAGCGCCGTGGTGTGGTGCTCACAATACCTGCGGCGGCTTTGCCGCATTTTCAGGATGGCTACTGTTTGAGCGTGCATCAATCTCAAGGGTCTGAGTTTGATCATGTCGATTTCGTGGCCGCGCCTGCCGAGCATCGCTTAGCCACTCGCGAGTTGCTCTACACCGCGGTCACTCGCGCAAAGAGTTCCTTGAATGTCTTTGGCGAGTTGGAGGACTTGCAATGGGCTGCGAGCCATCCAACAGTTCGTCATAGCCGCCTGGCTTGGAGAATTGACCGTCCTCAGGAGAGCGGTCTTGACTAACCGGATCTTGTCGGTAGCGTCGGCCCAGGAACTCTAGCGCTTCTTCTTCGGCAAGTACAGCGCTTCCATTTCTCGTCGGAATTTGATGGCCGCGTTGTTCGCATCGAACGCAACATCATCCCATTTCACGGCCTGGCCGACTTTGATGGCCCGCTTAAGTTTGACACCATGGGCCAGGCCTAGGGGCAGGCCACCCAGTTTGACCGAGTCGGCTGCGGGCATAAGTTTGCCGTAAACGGTGAAGCCGCCTTCTCCGTCAAGAACTTCTCCAACTTTGAGGTCGCGTTTACTGGTGGCCACCACATCACCGTGCCAGGACTGCGCCTGCCCAGTGGGCTCGCCGCGCACACCTACAGAGGCGACCGAGATGCCGAGCTCTAAACCGATCAGGTGATAGGGTTTGTACATGGCGGTGTAATTGCCCGTGCTATCGGTGACCAAGCCATACTCTTTGAAGCAGCGTCGCACGTAGTCACTGTCGCCCGCAAAGGTGACATACACGCCCCAACGCAGATCCCGAAACACAGGCCGCTGATCTCGTTCCAAATTGGAGATCACTTCAACCTGTCCGCGATGTTCCAAAATACCGCCATCTTCTTTCGGACGAAGAATATGGGCGAGATCATCAACCCCTACGGCCGGGAATTTCAAGCCTTGCTTGGCAGGCTTCAGGCCGGTGGCGTTGGCCACGGCAGCCATTTCGATCGCGGACTTCGTGCCATCGAGGAAAGAATTGAACATCTGCGCATTCATGCCGCCGATTTTCGCTTGCTCGGCAGTGAGTCCGTAATGCTGCCAAACCGTGTCCGGGGTAGATTGATGATAGGTGGGCAAATACTTAGTGCCCTTACCGGCGGAGATCACCTCAAAGCCAGCCGCACGCGCCCAGTCCACCATCTCGCAAATGAGTGCGGGTTGATCACCATAGGCCAGCGAGTACACAATGCCGGCCTCGCGAGCACGTTGCGCGAGTAAAGGTCCGGCCAGCGCATCTGCCTCGACATTCACCATGATGATGTGTTTCCCCCACTCGCAGCACTTAAGCACATTTTGAATGCCTACCGCCGGGTTGCCGGTGGCATCAATAATGATGTCGATCTCCGAGCTTGCAATCATCTTAGCGCTATCGTCGGTCACGAACGTCGTGCCCTTTTTCGCGGCGTCAGAAAAACTTCTGGCCGACATTTGAGCGGCGGACCAACCGACGTTCTTGAGCGCGGCCTTGGCGCGAGGCGGTGACAAATCTGCCACGCCCACCAAGTGCATACCAACGGTACGGCGCACTTGCGAGAGGTACATTGAGCCGAACTTGCCCGCGCCGATCAGGCCAATGCGTAAAGGGTTACCATCGGCTGCGCGTTTTTGAAGTAGAGAAAATAGATTCATGCAAACTTACTTTTTTGAGAGGCGTTTGAAACGATACGATTTTAAACTGTCAATGACAGATGGAAGGCTTCTTTAAAAGAAGCCTTCCCAGAGTTATGCGGACATCGGCATCTTGGCGTCTTGTTCCTTGGCCACTTCGGCGGTCCAAACCTTAGGAGCAGCGTCGGAGCGCATTGCTTCTTCATCGGTCTCATGACCCGGCCAAGGCAGGCCTTTAGTGGAGTTGTCCATTAAGCAATTGTCGGCGAGCTTTTGAATCGGTGTGAAGTTGCGATGGGCGATATAAGGTGGTCGCTTATATTGAACGATATGGTTCGATTGGGCGCACAAAGTTAAATACACAATCACCCGGTTCCAGGGACTCATATTGGACGGTGAGCCGTGTACAAGGCAGCCATGGAACATGATCATTGAACCCTTCAGTCCTTTGGGCGCGACGATGCCTCCTTTGTCGACAAGCTCTTTGACCTTGACATGATCCAAGGTCCAGAGTGGATAGCTCGTGGTCTTCAAGTCGTGGCCTGCGGCGACCACGCCTTCCTTGTGCGATTTAGGAATAAAGTAAAGCGGTCCGTTGAATTCATTGACATCGTCTAAGAACACGGCGATGTTCATGGCGCGCGCCTCAGGCATGCCATCATCGCGCTGCCAAGTGCCGTAGTCCTGGTGCCATTGCCAGACATCACCATCAAAGGCTTGCTTGCCATTGATCTTGAACTGGTGCATGTAGACCTCTTCGTCGAGTAACTGCTCTACGGGTTCGACCAATCTTGGGTGACGTCCGAGCTTGGCGAAGGCTTCGTTGTAGGTATGTGCGGCGAAACTTGTTCGTGGCGTTTTGCCGTCAAGCTCTCTCACAATTTCTGGACGAAACTCTGAGTAAATGTTGGGTACTTCTTTGAGCAGTACCTGCATTTCAGCCTCAGAGAACATTGAGGGGAAAAACAAGTAACCTTCGCGGTCGAATTGTGCGAGTTGAGCTGGGGTGAGTTTCATACGGTCTCCTTCAGAAATTAGGCCACTTGTTCCGCAGCCAGAAAGCTGGAGAACAAAATATTGATGGAATCTTCGGCATGACGGCGCGACAGACGTTCAGCCGCTCGGCCATCACCGGCAATCACGGCGTTGAGAATTTGTTGATGCTCCAACCAAACCGGCCGCATCGCCGAGGCCTGCTTGAGATACCAGGACATGGCGCGCCGGGTATGGTGCCAGTGGAGTTTCGCCGATTCGATCAAGAGTGGGTTACCACTGGCGCGATATATAAAATCGTGGAAGGCGAGATCGGCCTGGACGACATCACTCAAACTTCCGCTGGCTGCGGATTTTTTGCCACGCTCAATGAGTAGATTGCCTTCACTTTTTAAGTTGGGATGGCGATTTGCCGAGGCAAGTTTAGCCGCGAGGCTATCGAGGGATGCGCGCAATTTATACAAATGGCCCACAAATTCAGCGTTCAATGGGGCGATGAGCATGCCGCGACGGTTGCCGGTGTCAACAATTAAGCCCTGATTTTTCAGGAGCAATAAGGCCTGAATCACGGGCTGCCTTGAAACCCCGAGGCGTTCGGCTATTTGCTCTTGTGTAATGCGCTCGCCTGGAGGCAACTCGCCGGTACAAATGGCTTCAACCAGGGCTGAATGGATTCTTTCCAGCAAATCAGGTTGGGCGGAAATTTGGCTAAGTGCGCTCATCACAAGAATGGTTAGTTTTACAAGAATTTCGCGTCTAAGGAGAGTCCCTTGAACGGTCTCAGGCGCGAAACGAATGACTT
>JANLRI010000700.1:0-9955 GCA_031361565.1 Betaproteobacteria bacterium
CAGAGGCGGGCGTCTTCTCCGTTATTACCTGGGCCTAAGAGCGCAATGATCCTACTGCTCTTGGGCATACCGGCCAACATTTGCATCGCAGCGTCGGCGAGGGCTTGAGCCGCGCGTTCCATCAAACCGCCGACAGCCACCTGGCTTAGGCAGGCGGCTTCAATGTGGCGAACCTGTTGGGAGCTATAGAGGGGAATCACGGCCCTTAGTGTACGGCCTTAAAGGCATCTTGGGTTAGCGTCGTGTAAAGCAGTGCTACTTTTCTTTACCCATCACGTAGTCTGGAAACCACGTCACCAGCTCCGGAAAAACTGTAATGAGGGCGATGCAGAGAACGAGGCAGCCGAAGAAGGGGAGTGCCGCTTTGGCAATCAGATTGGCATCCTTGCCGGTCATGTTCTGCAGCACGAAAAGGTTGAAGCCTACGGGCGGCGTCACCTCTGCAATTTCGACAAGGAGCACCACAAAAATGCCAAACCACACCAGATCGATACCCGCTTTTTGAATCATGGGCAGTACGACTGCAGCGGTGAGGACGATCATCGAAATACCGTCGAGAGCCGTACCTAAAATGATATACAGCACCGCGAGCACGGCGATCAAGGCAGCGGGGGCGAGTCCGAGGCTGTTGACCCACTCTGCCAGGAGCCTGGGAATCCCGGTGAACGCCATGGTTTTTGTTAAAAATGCCGCACCCGCAAGAATGAACATGATCATGCATGAGACACGGGTGGCACCCATCAGACTGGCCGAGAAATTCTGCCAGTTCAGGCTCTTACTAAAAAAGGCGATGGCCAGCGAGCCGAGAACACCGTAGGCCGCGCACTCGGTTGCCGTGGCCCAACCCGCCACCAAGACCCAAACAATAAACACAATGAGCAAAGTGCAAGGGATCAGGCTCCCTGAGCGCTTGAGCTTCTCTTTAAAACTGATATTGGCCTCAGGCGGAGGGATCTCGTCTTTATGACGAATCGACCACCAGGCAATATATCCGGAGAAGAGTGCCATCAGCAAAAAGCCGGGGATGAAGCCTGCCAGGAAAATTCGAATAATTGAGGCATCGGCCGCGACCGCATACACCACCATCGTAATCGACGGAGGGATCAAAATTCCCAGGGTACCCGCCGTGGCCAAGGCCCCAATCGCTAACTTCTCGTTGTAGCCACGCTTCAAGAGCTCGGGCAGCGCTACTTTAGCGATGGTGGCGCAGGTGGCGGCGGAGGACCCTGAGACTGAACCGAAAATGCCACACCCGAGAATCGTGGTGTGCATGAGCCGACCGGGCACATTATTTAGCCATGGCGCCAAGCCTTCAAACATCTGCTCTGATAAACGAGTCCGAAACAGAATCTCACCCATCCAGATAAACATGGGGAGCGCCGCCAATTCCCAAGAGGCATTACTTTCCCAGAGCGCCGAGGCAAGATTTTTGCCCCACACCATGGCTGGAATATCGGTGAAGAACACCATGCCGATCCAACCAATGACCGCCAAGGTAATGGCGATCCAGAGGCCCCCAAACAACAGGGCCATCATCAGAACCAGCAGGATGCCTCCGATTTCAACGACGTTCATGAGGTAGGTTCGCCAGTTTGAAACACCCTACGAAGCAAGCAAGCATTAATTTTTCTCATCAGACGTCTTCACTAAAATCGCCGCGAGCGTGGCGCTCTTCAACGGCGGTCACATAGACTGGGCGATGGCCGCGTAGCACCCAAACGAGCTCATCCAGAAAGGCGAGAAAAAGTAAGAACGAGCCGATCACCAAGCTCGATTGAGGAATCCATAAGGGCAGGGCGATCATGCCCGTACCCATGTCATTGAACTGCCAGGAGTCGTAGACATAGCGCGTCACGGAGGCCGTAATGTAGGCCGTAAAAGCGCTGGCCATGACCAGTGCGATGATCTCGAAGTGTCTGCGTCGTACGGGCGTCATCTTTTCGAGCAAAAGCGTGACCCTGACAAAGTCGCCATGCTTGAAGGTGTGTGAGAGACCAAAAAAAGCGGCGGCCGCGGTGAGCCAACCAACAATGTCTTCAGTGCCGCCAGTCTTAAAACCCATTTCGCGCAGAAAGGTGGAGCCCAGCATCAAAGCGAAAATAGCGAAGACAAAGAAAGCCGCGATAACGCCAGCAACTTCAAAGATCCACTGAAACGGTCTTTTTATCGGAGCGTCCATATCGGTCAGTCTTTCTCTACGTGAAATCAACACTTCTCGAAATCATAGAACTAAGAATTTACTTCTTGTTGTACGCGTCGAGAATGGCTTTGCCTTCAGGGCCGGCTTTCTTGGTCCAGTCCTCAAGCATGATCTTTCCGACCTGACGGAAGTCTTGCACCAACTTGGCGGAAGGCTCAACAATCTTCATGCCTTTGTCGATCAAAGCCTTTTTGTACCAATCGTTTTTTTCTTCGGAAATTTTCCAGCCACGCTTTTCAGCTTCGGCTCCGGCCTTCATCACTGCGTCCTGGGTAGCTTTGTCTAGTGCTTCGAATGCTTTTTTGTTGACCAGAACAGCGTTCTTCGGGAGCCAGGCCTGAGTGTCATACCAATACTTAATGTGTTCATAAGTCTTGGTATCGTAGCCAGTCGATCCCGAGGACATATAAGCCTCCACCGAACCGGTCGCCAGGGCCTGCGAAAGCTCTGCAGCTTGAACAGTGACGGGCTGCGCGCCGATCAATTCTGCAATCTTTGCCGTTGAAGGACTATAGGCGCGCCACTTAATCTTGCGCAGATCGGCAACCGAGGTGACTTCTTTTTTGCTATAGAGGCCTTGCGGTGGCCAAGGCACAGCATAGAGCACGAACATCCCCTGTTCGCCCAATTTCTTGTCGAGAGCTGGTTTAGAAGCCAAGTGGAGGCGATAGGCATCTTTGTAACCGCTCGCGAGAAACGGAATACCGTCCAGCCCATAGCCGGCCCACTCATTCTCGAAGTTGACTAACAAGACTTCGCCTAGTTGCGCCTGGCCGCCCTGCACGGCGCGCTTGATTTCTGGTGCCTTAAAAAGCGAAGCGTTGGCGTGTACGGTGATTTTTAGTTTGCCTGCCGTGGCGCTGTCCACGTCTTTCGCAAACTGCACTAGGTTTTCAGTGTGAAAATTGCCCGGCGCGTAGGCAGCCGGCAGGTCCCACTTGGTCTGCGCTTGGGCGAAGCTGCCCAAGGCAAAACTCAGCGCGGCGAGAACGGAGGCCGCGATCGCATTGCGGCGAGTATAAAAAAAGGGTTTCACAACATGATTCATTGGGTCTCCAAATAGGTAATCGCAAATTTTAGAAAGCTATCCGAGAGAGATTATAGGAGGCACGGGTGCTTCGTCCTAACCGCTTCCCAAATCGTTGCTTTTTTAGGTCGCTTGTAGAATGAGCTGTACTTCAGCACCTCGAATGCGGGCAAAACCTTGGTAGAGCAGTATATGGAAGAGTGTGATCAATGTCCGATCTCGGATTTCAACGGCGGTGTGCCCGAGCGAGAGTTAATCGCTCCCCTGCCACAGACTTTGCTGTCACGAACGGGCCTATATGACCAAGCGGCCCTCTCGGCCGGCTCGTTTTAGCGATGGCCGCCGGGTTTGTCGGTGTGTTGATGTTGGATACGGCCTTTGCGCGTCCGGTGGGCGACATCGGTAATCGCAATAGCTTTCCGGGCGTACCGCTACGTTTTGCTCGAGTGGCGAACACTTTCGCGGATCAAATCTTGAGTAGCGCCCCACAGACCGCCCTCACGGCCCTATTTCCAGCGTTTCTGAAAGAGGCACTGAGTTTGCAGTCGCAAGGCGCACGGGGCATTACCACGTCCTGTGGCTTCCTGGCTCCCATGCAACAGCCTATGGCGAGAGCACTCACCGTACCGGTTGCGCTGAGCAGCTTGTTGCAGGTTGCCTGGGCTCAAGCGCTTCTTCCCCCTGGCAAAATATGCGGAGTGATTACGATTGACGCGGAGCGCTTGACCTCGGAACATTTGACCGCGGTTAGGGGCGCCGCCAATACCCCAATCGTGGGGATGGCCAAACGCGGTGCTTTTGCGGAACTTGTTTTAGGCGACACCTGGAGAAATCCAACTGAATATACGATTGAGGGTGAGGCTAGGGTACGCGGCGCTCAGCGCAAAGCCATACAACGGGAGCTCATTTTGGCGGCGCGTAGCTTGCCCCTGAATACGGGCGCAATTGTTCTGGAATGCACCAATTTGCCACCGTACCGCGAGGCCTTGAGAAGGCATACGCAACTACCCATTTACGACATCCAAACCCTGGTTCGATGGTTCTGGGCGGGATTGACGGGCCTATGAAACTCGCTGTCGAGGTCATTTCGGAAGGCCTAAAGGACGAACGTTTAAAATAGGGGCTACAGCCCAGACTCTCAATCGAGAGTTACCGCCAAAGCTCTCAAATGACCCCTCGCCAAAATCAAGCTGAAACTCCCAGTCCGACCTCGATCAACTCAACAACAAGCGTCTCCGGCTTGCCGCAAAGGGCGGTGATGCACTTGCCTGGCACTCAGGCCTTGTCACCTTTTCGTAGCCAAAGCCTATTGGCCAAGATTCAGGCGATTGAACCCAATATCGATGCACTGGATGCCCGCCACCATTACTGGGCGCAACTCAATCAGTCTGGGGTTGCTGAAGGCACGGCCCAGCACTTGTTGGGTCGTCTCGCGGCACTTCTTCAGGCCGAAGCGGCTCACGTTTTGGTCGATGGCTTGTCCATTTTTGTGACGCCGCGGGTAGGCACAGTCTCACCCTGGTCTTCGAAGGCAAGCGATATTGCCCGTAACTGTGGGCTCAAGGAAGTGGATCGCTTGGAGCGCTTCGTTGAATACCGCTTGGTGCCGAAGCGTGGATTTTTTGGCGGCAACAAGTCTGTCGCAGCCGCACAGTTGAGCCAAATTCACGCACTTTTGCATGATCGAATGACCGAGTCGGTTTTTGCGGAAATGCCCGAGGCAGGGCACTTCTTTCAGTTGCTGGCGCCCAAAGCGCTGCAACGCATTGCCCTATTGGCCGAAGGCAGGCCAGCCTTGGTGAGGGCCAACAGTGCGCTAGGCTTGGCCTTGGCGGACGACGAAATTGACTATTTGCTGGCCGCATTCCAGAAGTTGGCGCGCGACCCTAGCGATGTTGAGCTGATGATGTTTGCACAGGCGAATTCAGAGCATTGCCGACACAAGATTTTCAATGCCTCGTGGACCGTCGATGGAGAAGAGCAGAGCGTAAGCCTTTTTGGGATGATCAAAGAGACGCACCGTGCTCGACCCGAACACACGGTGATCGCCTATTCAGATAACGCTGCGATTCTCTCTGGACAAGCCGCAGAGAAAGTTTTACCCCTTGGCCCGCATGGCCAATATCAGCGCGTGCCAATGATGCTGAATAGTCTACTGAAAGTGGAAACCCACAACCATCCAACCGCGATCTCCCCGTATCCAGGTGCGGCGACCGGTTCAGGCGGAGAGATACGAGATGAAGGTGCGACCGGTCGTGGGTCCAAGCCTAAGTATGGTCTGACCGGATTTAGCGTTTCTAATTTACGCATCCCTGGCTTCGTTCAGCCATGGGAGGGTACTCTGAAAGGTGCGGCGATCAAGCCTGAGCGCATCGCCTCCGCCTTGCAGATCATGTTGGAAGGCCCGATTGGTGGAGCCGCCTTCAATAATGAGTTTGGACGACCCGCCTTACTGGGTTACTTCCGAACCTATGAGCAGGATATCGACGGGCTGCGTCGCGGCTACCACAAGCCGATTATGATTGCCGGAGGGGTGGGCAATATCGACGGTCGCTTAAGTGAAAAACTGGGCCTTAGCAACGGTGATGTACTGATTCAGCTGGGTGGTCCAGGCATGCGTATTGGCTTAGGCGGTGGCGCCGCATCAAGCATGGGCGCCGGGAGCAATACGGCCGATCTAGATTTCGATTCCGTGCAACGCGATAACGCCGAAATGGAGCGTCGCTGTCAAGAGGTGATTGATGCCTGTTGGCGCCTGGGTGACGAGAATCCGATTTTATCGATCCACGATGTCGGGGCGGGCGGGCTATCGAACGCCTTTCCTGAAATTGTCGATGGGGCAGGCAAGTCAGCGGTGTTTCAACTCAGCCAGGTGCCGATTGCGCAAGGCGGCCTATCACCCGCGGAAATTTGGTGCAACGAGTCCCAGGAGCGCTACGTGCTGTGCTTGGCACCGCAAAGTGTTCCGCTGTTCCACGAGATTTGCTTACGGGAACGCGCACCGTACGGGATGGTCGGTGTGGTGTCGGATGACGGCATGCTAAAACTTGAGGACCAGGCCAATCCAGGCAACCAGCCCATTAATATGCCGATGGAGGTATTGCTGGGCAAGGCGCCCAAGATGCATCGTCAAGGCTTGCGCTTGATACGCAGCTTGCCTCCGGTAGAGCTAGTAGGTCTAGACCTTGCGGAAATGATCGAGAGGGTATTGCGTCTTCCGGTGGTTGCAAGCAAAGAGTTTTTGATTACGATTGGTGATCGTACCGTGGGCGGGCTTTGTGCTCGCGACCCGATGGTGGGGCCCTGGCAGGTGCCGGTGGCAGATTGCGCGGTGGGCCTGCTCGATTTTGAAGGCTACGCTGGTGAAGCCTTGGCCATGGGCGAACGGGCTCCGCTGGCGATCATCAATCCAAGGGCGGCGTCGCGGATGGCCATTGCCGAGTCCATTACCAACTTGGCTGCGGCGTCGATCGATTCAATTCATCGTATCAAGCTCTCCGCAAATTGGATGGCGGCCTGCGGGGAGGCGTCCGAAGATGCTGATCTTTTTGATGCAGTGACCGCGGCACGTGATCTTTGCCTGGCGCTCGGCATTTCGATTCCTGTCGGTAAAGATTCTTTATCGATGCGCACTAAATGGGAGAGTGCTCCCAGTGTGCCTCAAGAAGTGAGGGCACCGATTTCCTTGGTGGTAACGGCCTGTGCTCTGGCGCAGGACGCGCGCAAAACTTTGACGCCTCTTCTGAACACGGTCGATGACACCACTCTAATCTTGATCGATCTCGGTGCTGGCAAACAGCGCATGGGCGCCTCGGCCTTGGCCCAGGTGACGCTGCAAATTGGCAATGAATCGCCGGACCTCGACGATCCAGATTTACTCTCGAAGTTTTTTGCGGGCATTCAAGCGCTCAACGACGAGGACAGACTCCTGGCCTATCATGATCGTTCGGATGGCGGCTTACTTGCATGCCTCGCCGAAATGGCGTTTGCGAGCCATTGTGGTCTGTCGATTAACCTTGATTTGCTCACCATCGATCCGCATTCGACCGATTGGGGTGACTTCAAAATTCGGCCAGAACAAGTGCAAGTGCAGCGCGATGAAATTACCCTCAAGGCGCTTTTCAACGAAGAAGCCGGTGCGGTGATTCAGGTGCTGACAAGCGAGCGGGACGCGGTCCTGGCGCGCTTGCGTGAACTCGGCCTGTCTCGTCACTCTCATGTGATTGGCAAACCCAACCTCAAGAAAGACGCGATTGAGTTTTACCGGGACGCCAAGTGCATTTACAGCGAATTGCGTAGCAAGCTGCAGGCGATTTGGGCGCAGACGAGTCATCGCATTGCAACGCTTCGAGATAACGCACACCGTACCTCCGAGGCCTTCGAGGCGCTGACTGCCCCTGACGACAGTAGGCTATCCACTAAGTTAGGCTTTCAACTCGCCTTCGATCCTGCCGTAGATGTGGCCGCGCCGATGATTGCCAAGGGTGTCCGGCCCAAAGTGGCGATTTTGCGCGAACAGGGCGTGAACAGTCATCTCGAAATGGCCGCCATCTTTATGCGAGCGGGATTTGATGCTTATGATGTTCATATGACCGACCTATTTGAAGGCCGTCACGACCTTGCTCAGTTCAAAGGGCTTGTGGCTTGTGGTGGCTTTTCGTATGGCGATGTGCTGGGTGCCGGTCAGGGTTGGGCAAAGTCAGTGTTGTTCAATGCGCGATTAGCCGAGCAGTTTTCTAACTTTTTTAACCGAGCCGATAGTTTCAGTCTTGGCGTGTGTAATGGCTGCCAAATGATGTCGCAACTGAAGGCGATCATTCCCGGTGCTGAAGCCTGGCCGACCTTTTTGCGGAACGACTCCGAGCAGTTCGAAGCGCGCTTCACGATGGTAGAAGTGTTGGCCTCACCCTCAGTGTTTTTCCAAGGGATGGCGGGCAGCAAGATGCCGATTGCCGTGGCGCATGGCGAAGGGAGAGTGCAATTTAGCCAGGCGAATCATGTGCTTGAGGCGCAAGCGGCGCTACGCTTTGTGAATGGGTTAGGGCAGGCGGCGGACACTTATCCTGCCAACCCAAATGGTTCGCAAGAAGGCTTAACAGGATTTACCACGAAGGATGGTCGGGCGACGATCCTGATGCCTCATCCTGAGCGGGTGTTCCGGACCGTGCAAATGAGCTGGCGACCTGAGAGCAACCAACGCACGGAGGGCAAGCGCCGTGCCGATGCTGAAGATTCGCCTTGGGCAAGAATGTTCCGTAACGCAAGGGTGTGGGTGAATTAAATGGTGGGGCCTTTCGTCCGGTCATTTAATCGCTTGTAGAATCACGTCATCACTTTTTTGGAGTAGTCACCATGGATCTCGCCTACGCACCCGCTGAGCAAGCTTTTCGCGATGAAGTTCGCGGCTGGTTAAAAGACAACCTGCCTGTTGACCTTCAAACCCGGGTTCTCAACTATGAAGAGTTAAGTAAGGATGACCTGCAACGATGGCATCGGATTCTCGCCAAAAAAGCTTGGCTTGCGCCGAGTTGGCCTGTGGATTGGGGCGGTCAAGACTGGACCACGGTGCAGCGCTATATTTTTGAAGAAGAGATGACGGCGGCGGGCGCCCCAGGGATTGCACCTTTTGGGCCAACCATGTGCGCCTCGGTGCTCCATAAATTTGGCACACCTGCTCAGAAAGAGCGTTTCTTGCCGCGTATTTACAATGGTGACGATTTTTGGTGCCAGGGTTACTCCGAGCCGGGCTCCGGTTCCGATCTGGCTTCGCTCAAAACCCGTGCTGACCGGGACGGCGATCACTATGTGGTGAATGGTCAGAAAATCTGGACCACGCTGGGCCATTATGGCGACTGGATTTTTTGCCTGGTCCGTACCGATTCGAGCTCCAAGATTCGCCAGGAAGGCATTAGTTTCCTGTTGATCGACATGAAGACGCCGGGCATCACCGTGCGACCCTTGATCCTGCTCGATGAAGGTCATGAAGTGAACGAAGTGTTTTTCGAAAACGTTAAGGTTCCGCTTGAAAACCTCGTTTTTGAAGAGAATAAGGGCTGGACGGTGGCCAAGTATCTGCTCGGCCATGAGCGCTTAGGCACGGGTCGGATTGGCGGCTCTAAACGTGAGATCAAGCGCTTAAAGGAAATGGCCAAGACCACCATGAAGGGTGGCAAGCCTTTGCTGGACGATGTACGCTTTCGTGATCGCCTAAGCCGAGTGGAAGTTGAATTGATGGCCTTGGAAGTGACCAATTTGCGGTTCGTCGACGAGTTGCGACGCACCGGCAATATCGGCCCGGAAGTGTCTATGTTGAAGATCAAGGGCACGGAAATTCAACAAGCCATCACCGAAATGATGATGCAGGTCGCCGGCCCACAGGCGCCACGCTTCAAGCCTCTGAACTTTGAAGGCTTCGACGATTTTATGGGGAGCATTAGTGCTCGCTATTTCAACTTCCGTAAAACCAGTATTTACGCGGGTTCGAACGAAATTCAGCGCAATATCATGTCCAAGATGGCCCTTGGTCTGTAAGAGGAAGAAACACAATGGATTTTCAATATTCAGAAGAACAAACCCTTCTTGCCGATAGCGTCAAGCGTCTGATCAGTGACCACTATGATTTTGAGTCGCGCAAAAAAGTGATTGCCAGTACGAGTGGCATGAGCGAGCAAGTGTGGAGTCAAATGGCTGAGATGGGCCTACTATCCTTGCCTTTCAGTGAGCCTGAG
>JANLRI010000710.1:0-4750 GCA_031361565.1 Betaproteobacteria bacterium
CCGATGTCGTGGCCAAGTCGCCCGCCGATGGCTATACCTTGCTGCAAGCTGCCGCCAATATGGCGATCAACCCGTTCTTGATGAATGATCTGCCGTATGACACCAACAAAGACTTCGCGCCCATCAGCCTGACCCACCTCACGCCCTATGTTTTTGTTGTGAGCAACCAGTCGCCCATCAAAACACTCGACGACCTCATCAAAACCATCCGCGAAGCTCCGGGCAAAGTGACCTATGCCACGACTGGGCCGGGCAGCCCGCAATTGCTGTCCACCCTGCTCTTGGCGCAGCAATTGAATGTGAAGGACATGACCGAGGTGGCCTACAAAGGCAGCAGCGCCGCCCATCCGGATTTAATCGCCAATCGCATTACGTTCATGATCGACCCTTTAGCAGCCGCCGCACCGCACATCAAATCTGGAAACCTGCGCGCACTTGCCGTGAGTACGCCACAGCGCAATGCGGCCTTCCCGAATATTCCTACCGCCAGTGAGGCTGGTGCTGCGGGCTACGAATTTGCGAGCTGGGGAGGCCTCTTCGCTCCCGCCAGTACCCCTCGCGCTATTGTGATGCAGCTCAATGCCGAAGTGCATAAAGCATTAAACGGAGCCGAACTCAAAAAGCGCTTTGAGGACATGGGCTTGGTCGCTAAACCGAGCACGCCAGAGGAGTTTGGAGCATTCCTGAATTCGGAGATGAATCGATGGAAAGGCTTAGTGAAGAAGGCGCCGTAGAGCGCCGTGCTTATCGTTCCAGCCGCAGAAGCTTGCCACTATCCGTCAGCAAATAGATCCAGCCCTCTGGGCCTTGGCGAACATCCCGAATTCGTTCATTAAGATTGTCCAGCATGCGCACTCGTGCAATTTCACGTCCTTCGTTTAATTGAATGCGCCACAGGGACTGACCGGCTAAGGCGCCAATAAAGGCTTGACCCTTCCACTCCGGAAATTTGTCACCGGTATAAAACATTAAACCTGCCGGGGCCGTTGAAGTAGGCACCCAAGTTGCGACCGGTTCAATGAAGTCCGGTGCATGCGTCCCGCCCCCGATGCGACAGGCCTCGCCCACTGGCGAGCCATACGGGCAGCCATAGCTTCGCGGGGGCCAGCCATAGTTGCCACCCGCGACTACGCGATTCAGTTCATCTCCGCCTTGCGGCCCATGCTCCACCAGCCATAACTCGCCGGTGTCTGGATGAAGCGCCGCGCCTTGTGGGTTGCGGTGCCCGATGCTGTAGAGATGCTGCGCCGCGCCTGTCGGCCAAGCGGGGTTATCGGCCGCTGCGCTGCCGTCTGGGCGCATGCGTACAACCTTGCCCAGCGTCTTCGCAATGTTCTGAGAGTGTTCTTTGTTTGGGCTGGTCGTGCTGTCCTGCCCGCGCTCACCGAGAGTGATGAATAGACTGCCATCTTTGTTAAGCACGAGACGCGAACCGAAATGGATGTTGCCCGCCACTTTGGGCTGCTGCCTGAAAATGACCTGCCATTCAGTGAGAGCGGCTCCTTGCAGCTTGCCGCGTCCAACCGCGGTACCTGCAAGGCCCGCTTCGCTACCCTTGCCTGCCTCTGAATAGCTGAGTAAGACCCAGGTATCGGCGCCTTCTTGTAGCGTCAACACATCCAGTAAACCACCCTGTCCGGAATCGAAGACCGCAGGTACGCCAGTGACGGCTTGTTCGAATGAGCCATCGGCCTTGAGGAGCAGCAGTCGACCCGGCTTTTGTGAAACCAACATTCGGCCGTCCGACAGAAAGCTCAGTCCCCAGGGTCCATTTAATCCGTTATTGAGGGTTTTGACCGAAAACTCAACCGGTGTGCTTGAAGGGTCAGAGGTATTCGCGGTGGCCTTGCTCCGTGACTCCCCGCTACAGGCCGACACAAACCCCGCGACCAAAACTAGCAGGCCGAAAAATCTTGATCCCGATAGAAAGCTGCTTGTGCTCATGGCGCAAGCTTAGCAGGCGAGCCTTCAAGCAACAAGAGTCTTCGGCGCGGGCTTTCCGCGCGCCCAATGAATCTTTAGGTCGACGGAGGGGCCAGCAAAGCGCGCACCCGGGCTTGCAAAGAAGGAATCACATCCACGACAAACCAAGGGTTTGCTTTCAGCCACAAATTGTTGCGGGGGCTTGGGTGAGGTAGAGGTAAAACCGACGGCCAAAACGAACGCCAGCCCCTTACCGTCTCGGTAAGACTGGGTGAGTCACTTTCTGGAAAGTGCCAATCCATCGCGTATTTACCGATCACCAGAGTCAGCTCAATATTTGGCATCTGCTCGAGCAGCCTCATTCGCCACAGTGGAGCACACTCCAGCCGCGGCGGCAGATCGCCGGATTTTCCGGTTCCCGGATAACAAAAACCCATGGGCAAAATACCCATCACGGACGGGTCATAAAACAATTGCCGGTCAACGCCCATCCACTGCCGCAAGCGATCACCGCTTGCATCATCGAAAGGAATTCCACTGGCGTGAACCTTTCTTCCAGGAGCCTGGCCTACCACCAGAATCCGGGCCCGGGCGTCGACTTGCACGACCGGTCGAGGCCCGGCGGCGAGATGTTCAGAGCATACAGTGCAGGCACGAACTTCTTTTAACAGCGCTTCAAGCCGAACAGGAAAGCTCTTGGTCGATTGCATTTTCAACTTTTAAAGCCCACTTTTATGGACGCCTAGAATAGCATTCGGCAAGAGAAAAGAAGAACGCCTAAATCATGAACGGCAGGCTCTTGCCCTCCTCATTTAGAAAATGAAAGGCTTGACATCAAAGTATCCTGTTTTCATTCAAACTGCCCACAGGTATGAACCACGCCCGCCAAGTCGAAGTACTCAAAGAAATCTTTAGCCATATCGACGCCAACACGACGCCGATGGCTGAGGCGCCCTACTGGAATCCGGTCGAACGCTACACCAGCGAGTCCCACTTCAACACCGAGATTCAAACCCTATTCCACGGTGCCCTCCCCCTTCTAGCAGGATTCTCGCCCGACTTGCCTACGCCGGGCTCTTGGTTTACTTATGACATGCCGGACGCGCCTATTTTCGTCACTCGAGGTATGGATGGCAAGGCGCGCGCATTTCTAAACATTTGTCGCCACCGTGGCTCTCGCCTGGTTGGTTTCGAGATGGATGAACAAGGCAAGTTCATCCAAGCGCGCGGCAGCACGCCGAAGGTGTTGGCTTGCGCTTATCATGCCTGGACCTATAACCTCGAGGGAGCACTAATTCGCCATGCCAATGACATGGGCGGTTTCAAACAAATTGAAGACGGAATCGCCTGCGGAAAGTTCAGCCTCACCGAGCTTCCCTGCCTTGAAACGGAAGGCATGATTCTGGTCAGACCTCATGGCACCAAGCCGATTCAAGTGTCCAGCGAAATGCACGGCATGCACTCTCGCATGGGTGAGTTTGGTTTTGGCAGCTTTCATTTTTATCAGGAAGTGTTTGGCGACTTTACGGCCAACTGGAAGCTTTTGATGGATACCTTCATGGAGGGTTATCACATCGCCTCGCTACATCACAAAACGCTGGCGCCGAGGTTTCGTTGTTACCCTGTAGTGTATGAAACGTTCGGGCCGCACACCCTGTTCCCGCTCACTCGCAAGAGCATTGATGAGCAACGCCATCAGCCTGAAAGCGAATGGTCCGTGCTCAAGCACGCCTCCACCGTCTTTGTGGTGTCGCCGAACGCAATTTTAAACATTCCCATGGATGGTCACATGGAGCTTTGGGATTTTCGGCCTTTGGAGGTGGGTAAAACACGGGTTCGCATTCGTTTTTATATTCCCGAGAAAATTGAGACCGAAGCACAGCAGACCCTGTGGCAAAAAAGCTGGAAAATTTCCACCGATGTCATTTTTCGGGAAGACTTTGTGCAGCAGCAAAATATCCACGCCAATCTGGCCAGTGGTCGTCTTCCTGGCGTGGTGTTCGGGAGCAATGAGCCCATGCTCACGCACTTTCACCGAGAGCTCGGCAAACTCACAGGGACTACCGATACGCCTCTACCCTAAGCCTCTTTAAAAAGCGCTCGCCTGACCATGCCTCATCAAGCTCCCCTACCCGTACGAAGCACCATAGAAAGCGCCTCAGAGAAAGCAAACCATAGGCGCAAGGAAAAACCAATTCGTACGGATATTGGTTGGAGTGATGCGACCAGCATTACGCTCTTCGGTAGGGACTTTCCGAGCGAAATTCTTGGCCACCTTAACCTCGGCGACATGGGTTTTTTGGAGCTAACTGGGCGCTTTCCGAACGCGATGGAATCGCGCATGTTCAACGCCATGGTGGTCACCCTCGTCGAGCATGGCATGACCCCCAGCGCAATTGTCGCTCGAATGACCTATGCGGGCGCGCCAGAATCACTGCAAGGAGCGGTGGCGGCGGGCTTAAACGGGTTGGGTACGGTGTTTGTCGGAAGCATTGAAGGCGCGGCCAAAATGCTCTACGAGGCCATGCCCAAGGAGCACGGTAAGCTAGACCTAGCAGTAGACTTCAATGCAATTGCGAAAAGCACCGCCCAAAGGTTCGAAGCGCAAGCTCTCATCGTGCCCGGCATCGGCCATCCCATCCACAAACCTATTGATCCGCGAACACCAAGACTTTTTGAACTCGCTCGCGAAACCGGTTTCAGTGGCCCGTACTTAAATCTGATGCAGGCGATCGCGGATCAGGCCTCGCAACTCAGTGGTAAAGCGCTCCCTGTTAACGCTACAGGTGCAATAGGCGCGTTATGCTGTGAGATGGGTTTCGACTGG
>JANLRI010000089.1:0-2365 GCA_031361565.1 Betaproteobacteria bacterium
CTGCACAGTGTAGTAGTCGCCCGGTTTCTTGATCTGAGATTCATGCCCGCAATAAACCCAAATCTTCTCGAAGATCTCTCGAATTTCAGTATCAAAAATACCTTGGTCGGTATAAACCGTGCGATGAACCCGGTCGGGTTCGACCAAGCCTTTGAAACTTGGAGGGGCTGTTTTTGGCATGGGAGCGTCCAGAAGTAATTGGCGAACAGACAAGGGATCAAATTCCAGCACTGAAATCGGAGGGTCCTTGCCGAGATTAGCGTAAACCTTAGCAAGTCTTCAGGCAAACATCAAACCCGCGCTGCGGTTCTAAATAGTGTTGTTTGGCCTTAGTCATCGAAAGCCGCTTCATAAGCACGTAGCACTTCAATGGAGACAAACTCTAGCGCCTTGCTATGGGTGCTTTCAAGCCGCAGTTTAGGCGCATAACCTGCTTCGTGCGCTTCGATCCAGCGATTGACGCAAACACACCATTGATCCCCGGCCTTAAGCCCGGGGAAATCCCATTGCGGGCGCGGTGTACTCAGATCATTTCCGGTTTTCTTACTAAAGGTTAAGAACGAGTCTGTGACGATGGCGCACACCAAATGACTCCCCATGTCTTCCTCATTCGTTTTGCAGCAACCATCGCGAAAAAAACCGGTGAGAGGGTCGAAGGAGCAGGCCACGAGAGGTTGGCCGAGTACATTTTTTGATGGGCTAAGGGGCATGAGGTCACTTTTTGCCGAAGGAATAGGGGTGAATGAATTGTAGATCCAATCCAACCCGAGCCGTTGCCGAGGTCGTACGCCTTGTTTGACAAACACCCTTACGCGTGACGCCGTGAGTGAAGCTTGTTTGAGCTTTTCGAAGGCACGGCAGAGGTGGAAATGATACATTTCTACTTCTCAGTATGTTTCCTTGGACGAGCCTCACCGTGTCTAGAATTTTCTTCAATGAAGTCGTCACCCGCGACGGCTTTCAAAACGAGCCGATCTTTGTAGCCACGGAAGACAAAATCCGCTTAATCGATGAGCTCTCTGAATGCGGCTTCGCCAAGATCGAGGTCACGTCCTTCACTTCCCCGAAGGCAATCCCGATGCTGCGAGACGCAGAAGAGGTCATGGGCCGTATCCGTCGAGTGCCGGGAGTTGAATACACGGTCCTAGTGCCCAACCGTCGCGGAGCGGAACGTGCTTTGGAATCGCGAGCCGATGAAATGAACGTGGTGATGTCGGTCAGCGAGACCCACAACCTGGCGAATTTGCGCATGTCCTGTACGTCGAGTTATGTTGCACTCTCAGAAGTGATTCAAATGGCGCAGGGGACTCCGGTAAACGTGTCGCTCTCCTGTAGCTTTGGTTGCCCGATGGAAGGCAATGTGCCGGAGCGGGTGCTCATCGATTGGGCTAAGAGGTTTGCCGATTTGGGCGTCCGCGGGCTGACGATTTGCGACACGACGGGTATGGCCCATCCTGCCCAAGTGAGTCGACTCTCAGAGCTTATGCTCGCTCAATTCCCAGGCCTACAAGTGACGATGCATTTTCACAATACCCGTGGCATGGGCTTGGCCAATGTCTTGGCAGCCTTGCAAAGCGGCATTCGGCGCTTTGATGGGTCATTGGGTGGCCTTGGTGGCTGCCCATATGCCCCTGGTGCAAGTGGAAATATTTGTAGCGAAGACGCGATCAATATGCTGGAGGCGATGGGCCATAACACTGCTATGGATGTGCCCCGTTTGCTCAAGGCCGCCCGTTGCTTGCCCGCCCTGGTGGCGCGCGAGGTACCGGGTCAGGTCGCCAAAGCTGGGCTGATTACCGATTTGCATCCCGCGCCGCCAGGTCAAGGGCGGGGCGAAATGCCGGGTCAATCCCAAATCAAGGCGTCCGCATGATTGGCCATCTCGATCATTTGGTGTTGACCACCTGTCATGAGGCGGCATGCGTCGACTTTTATACACGCGTGATCGGTATGAAACTCGAGAGCTTCACGGGAGGAACGCCACCCGTTGAGCGTAAAGCCTTTAAATTTGGCCATCAAAAGATCAACCTTCACGTCAAGGGACGGGAGTTTGAACCCAAGGCTCACTCTCCCGTGCCCGGTTCGCTCGACCTTTGCTTTATCGCATCGGTGCCTCTGGACGAGGTCATTCAAAACTTAAATCTTGCGAAGTGGCCGATCATCGAAGGGCCGGTAAAGCGCACAGGGGCGACGCATAAAATCCGATCCGTGTATGTGCGCGACCCGGACCTCAATTTGATTGAGATTTCCGAAATCTTGAGCTGATCCCTTATTTCAGACCTGGGCAAGTCCCAGAAAGCGTTAGAAGTAAGGAATTAGAAAAGATGGAAGGTGCTGGGGGTAATTACCCCGGTTAAGGGCATGT
>JANLRI010000091.1:0-13373 GCA_031361565.1 Betaproteobacteria bacterium
AGTTGCTTCAAGAGGGCTATTCCGTGAGTATGATCGACCCTGGCGAACCCGGAGGCGAGCAGGCCGCAAGTTATGGCAACGGTGCCTGGTTAAGCCCATCATCGGTGGTGCCCATGTCCACCCCCGGTGTCTTGAAGAAGGTGCCGGGTTACCTCCGCGACCGTACCAGCCCCCTGACCATTCGTTGGCAATTTCTTCCGAGCCTAATGCCCTGGCTCATTCGCTTTATTCGGGCCGGCCAAACCGTCGCGCAAGTTGAGCGTACTGCGAAAGCACTGAGTTCAATCCTGAACGATGCGCCCTTGAGGCACCAAACCATTGCACAGTTGATTGGACGAGCCGAGTTAATCCGCCAAACCGGACTGGTCTATCCCTACCCGTCACGGCACGAGTTTGCGGCTGAAAGTCTCGCCTGGCATCTCAGAAAAGTGAATGGCATTGCCTGGCGGGAGTTAGAGGCCGACGAGGTCGCGCTTAAAATTCCCGCGCTTGGGGCGCGCTATCGTTTTGGCGTCGCCGTTCCGGCAGGCGGACACTGTACTGATCCAGGCGACTACGTCGCCGCCATTGCCGCCTATTGTCAAAGGCGTGGAGCAAAACGATTTAAGGCCGAAGCATTCGGTTTTGAGTTCAGGCGCACCGACACAGAAAACAGACTCAGCGGCGTGCAGAGCACCAAGGGATTGATTCCCTGCGATCGAGCGGTCATTGCTGCAGGAATTCGGTCAAAAACGTTATGTGATTCCCTTGGTGAGAGAATATCGTTGGAAAGCGAGCGCGGCTATCACGTGGTGTTCGAGAACCCCGGCTTCGAACTTTCCTCTCCCTTGATGCCCGGCGACGCCAAGATGGCTATTACCTCCACTCATGGCGGTCTCAGAGTCTCCGGCCAGGTTGAACTGGCCTCGGTGAATGCGGCGCCTGATTGGCGGCGCGCCGAGATTCTGCGACGTTTCGCACTTGATAACTTTCCGACACTCAAAGCCAACCCTTTACATCTCCAGCGCATTGACCATCTAAGCGTTGTGCCGCACGGACTCAAGCGCTGGATGGGTCACCGGCCGTCAACACCTGACGGGCTTCCCATACTCAGTGCTTCCACGATCAGCCGCGATGTTTTCCATGCCTTTGGGCACGGTCATGTGGGTTTAGCGAGTGGGCCAATATCGGGTCGAGCGATTGCGGATTTAATCTCGGCGCGTGCATCGGCACTTGATCTTGCACCGTTTTCTGTGCGGCGTTTTTCCTAGTAGGGTAGGCACGTCGATGCAATCCGACTCGGCTAAGATGCTGAGCTTTAAATAATTCATTAAATACCAGGGAATAAGCTATGGACATTACCGGTAAAGTCGCCGTTGTTACTGGAGCCGCTAGCGGCATCGGTCGTGCGACGGCTCGCCGCTTCGCGGCCGAAGGAGCGCGCGGCGTGGTACTAGCCGATCTCGACTTGGCCAAAACCCAAGCAGTCGCAAACGAATTCGGTGGACTCGCCGTGGCTTGCGATGTCAGCCAAGAAAGCGACATTAAAGCCCTGGTGAAAGCCGCCACAGACGCCTATGGTCAAGTGGATATTTTCTTCTCCAATGCCGGCATCCTAGGCCGGGAAGGTGGCTTTGAGCTAGAAGATGATCTCTGGGAAAAGATGTGGAAAATTCACACCATGGCCCATGTCTGGGCGGCTCGCGCCGTGGTACCGGCCATGGTCAGCCGTGGCGAAGGTTATTTCCTCACTACGGCCTCTGCCGCAGGATTACTCAATATTATTGAATCTGCGCCCTATGGAGTGACCAAGCATGCCGCGGTGGCCTTCGCCGAGTGGATGCGCATTACCTATGGCCGACAAGGCTTGCGGGTGTCCTGCCTTTGCCCGCAAGCGGTCCGCACCGGCATGGTGACCGGCGATGGCGGCTCGGCGGGATTGGACGGCATTTTGTCCCCTGAGCAAGTCGCCGAAGTCATTGTGAGTACCATGCGCGAAGAAACCTTCTTGGTGCTCCCGCATCCCGAGGTCGAGACCTACTTTAAAGCCAAGGCCAATGACTACGGACGCTGGATTGGGGGCATGCAGAAGATGCGTGCGAAAATGTCGGTTAAGAGCTAAACCCAAAGAAATTTTAAGTGCAAGAATTATGAACACCAAAAGAATCTTTTCCTTCTCTGTCTTGCTGACCATCGTTATGGCCGGAGCTGCATGGCTCGGGATACATCAGAGCGCCAATGCACACGGCTATAAAGTAGGTGAGCTCAGTATTGAACACCCTCATGCCAACGCTACACCTGCAGGCTCTAAAAATGGCGCGGCTTACTTCAAAGCCATCAACAACAGTGGCACCCTGCCAGATCGTTTGGTGTCGGTTAAGTCTAGCGTCGCAGCCTCCATCGAAATGCACACCATGAGAATGGATGGCAATATCATGCGCATGCGCGAAGTAAATAGTATCGAATTACCAGCGAGTGGCGACACCCTGTTTGGACCTGGCACCGAAAACGGATATCACATCATGTTGATGGGCTTGAAAGCCCCCTTGAAAGAAGGCGACAGCTTTAAGCTCAACCTCAAGTTCGAAAAAGCAGGTGAAGTTGACGTGGTCGTGGAGGTTGAAAAAGCCAAGGGAACTAGCGACGCTCATAAGCATCATTGATGCCCATGAACGAAGCAGAGTCAAGTTTCGGGGACAAGCTTTTTGTAGCGAGTCAGTACCTATTGCCAAAACTGGCGCTCACCCAAGGGATGGGGGCACTGGCCAGAATCAAGGGCGGCAGCGCCACTCATTCAGTGATTCGCTGGTTCATTAAGAAGTACGCGGTCAATATGGCCGAGGCAGCCAACCCGACCATTGAAAGCTACTCAAGCTTCAATGAATTTTTTACGCGACCCCTTAAAGACAATGTACGCCCTCAAGCTGAGGCAACTTGGCTCTGCCCTGTCGACGGCGCGATTAGCCAATTCGGCAAGATCGAGAAAGATCAGATCTTTCAGGCTAAGGGTCACCAGTACAGCCCGCAGAGCCTGGTGGGTGGCGACGCCAAGCTTGCCCGCGAGTTTCAAGACGGCTCCTTTGCGACACTCTATCTCAGCCCGCGCGACTATCATCGAATCCACATGCCCTGTGCCGGCGTGTTGCGAGAAATGGTGTATGTCCCCGGCGCCTTATTTTCAGTGAACCCTGCCACTGCGCGGGGTGTCCCAGGATTGTTTGCGCGAAACGAAAGAGTCGTGTGCGTATTTGAGACTGCTTATGGGCCCTTCGTTTTAGTCTTGGTGGGCGCCACCATTGTGGGCAGTATGGCCACCGCTTGGCATGGGATCGTTAACCCACCGCGTCAGCACGAGGTCAAGCGCTGGCAATACGAGGCCGGTGCAGTAAGCTTGAAGAAAGGCGAGGAGATGGGGCGCTTTCTATTAGGCTCGACGGTGGTGATGCTCTTTCCTGCAATGAACTTGAACTTCAATGCGAACTGGACGCCAGGCAAGAGCATTCGCTTGAATGAGGCGATGGCAGGGCTAGTTTAGCTCGCGAGTCGCTTGCCTCGGTTTACGACGCAGCCAGACGCCTAGGGGCCAAAGCACGGCAAGAATCGTCATCGCGGCCAACACGGCAGCGACAGGGCGACTAAAGAACGGCAACAAGCTTCCATCTGATTTTATTAGCGAGGTGACGAAGTTTTGCTCGACCATGGTGCCCATCACCGCGCCGAGCACGAGGGCCGCGACCGGATAGCCGTTTTTGTCCATGAAGTAACCAATGAGTCCAAACACGGCAACGGTGAAGACTAGGGCGAGATTATTTCCCGTGGCAAACGAGCCCACCGCGCACAACAACACGATGACCGGCATGATCAATGAACGCGGCACGAACAGTACGTAACGCGCTGAGCGAATCATCATGATGCCGAGCGGGATCATGATGATATTCGAGAGCATAAAAACAATGTACAGCGCGTACATACTCGAAGCTTTTTCCGTGAACAGGGTCGGACCCGGGTTGAGGCCCTTCATATAGAGCACACCAATCGCAATGGCGGTGATGGTGTCCCCAGGAATGCCGAACAACAGTGAAGGCACCCAACCCGAGGCAAGACTGGCATTGTTGCTGGCCCCGGCTTCGATCAATCCCTCAGGATGACCGGTACCGAATTTCTCAGGTGTTTTCGAAAAGCGCTTGGACATCGCGTAACTGATCCAGGCCGCCATATCAGCGCCCGCACCAGGCAGAACGCCAATGATGATCCCCACAATGTTGCCGCGAATCTGCTGTTTCGGGTACTTCTTGGTGAGCGCCCATTGGCCTTTCAAAATACTGCCAAATTTACGCGGTGGAATCACCGGTATGTCTTGTGCCTTGTAGGCCCGCATCACTTCCGAAACCGCAAACACGCCCACCAAGACCGGAATGATTTCGATCCCACCCAAAAGATCAGCGATGCCAAACGTAAAGCGCTGCGCACCAGCCGGATTTTCGATGCCCACACAGGTCACGAGCAGGCCTAAGAACATTGCTGCGATGGCCTTGATCGGCGAAGAACGCGCCACCATGGTGGCGCACATCAAGCCCAAAAGCGCCAACCAAAAATATTCGAAAGTGGAAAACTTGAAGGCCATTTCTGCCAATACAGGAGCGAGCGCCACCAGTGACAAGGTGCCGATAATCCCGCCAATGGCTGAGAACCACAGGCAAATACCAAGCGCCAATTCAGGTTCGCCATTCTTGGTCATGGCAAAAGCTTCATCGGTATAAGCGGCCGAGGCCGGTGTACCGGGGATGCGCAGCAAGCAGCCGGGAATATCGCCGGAGAATATCGCCATGGCAGAGGCCGCAATGATGGCCGAGATGGCGGCAATGGGTGACATGTAGAAGGTAACAGGCACCAACAATGCAGTCGCCATCGTGGCCGACAGGCCGGGTAAGGAGCCTACGATCAGACCGTAGATAGACGCCAGGAGAATGGTGAGCAGCACATCGAACTGCATGACCATGTAAAAGCCTTGGACAAGATCTTTCATGCTTCGCTCAGGCCCAAGGAAATTTCAATAGGCCCTCCGGTAAGGGCACTCGCAGCAATTTGTAAAATACCAGGTGCACGAACAATGGTGCAAATAGGCTGAGCAGAATCGCTCCTTTCCACTTGGCACCTTGGCTTCGTGAGAGCGCAAGGATCATCAAGCTCGCGGTAATCCAAAAGCCCAGTTTTTCAGAGGCAAAATAATAAAAAAACAAGGCGCCGGGAGGAATCAATACCTTCCAGCCATGCTGAAAGAATCCGCTCAGACCACTGGCTTCTTTCTCCAGCGCCTCCGCTTCAACGACTTCACCATCGGCCGTAAGTACGACCTTCTCTTCTTCCTCAAAGGTGCGACCCACACCAAACATAATCAGTAGGCCGCAGACCGCCAAACTGGCACCGATCACCATCGGAAAAACATCCGGCCCGACCTGCTGGCCGTGCACTGGCGGGAGCAATGACCCACCGTAATAGGTGAGTGCTCCCAGGATCAATAGAATAAGACCAGTCAGCCGGTCAGAGACTTTCACTTAGACAAGCCGGCGGCTTTCATAGCAACACCCATCGCCGCGTCGCCCGAGGCCATGAACTTGGCAAAGCCAGCCGCATCGGCCCATTTAATACCAAAGCCACGGCTCGACATAAACTCTTTAAATTCCTTGGATTCGTTCGCCTTCTTGAGCGCGGCGACGATCTTGTTTTGAATGTCCGCAGGCAGGCCCTTCGGCGCGGCCATTCCGCGCCAGGCTCCCACCGAATAATCGACCCCGGAAGCTTCCTTCAAGGTGGGGACGTTCGCGAACATTGCATTGCGCTCGGTCGCCATGATCGCCAAGCTCTTGGCCTTGCCCGCTTCCACCAGGGCACGAGCCTCAGGGATCGAGCAGGTGACCATATCGATGCCATTAGCGGCTAAGTCTTGCATGGCCGGGCCCGCGCCTTGGGAGGGTACCCAGGCCACGTGGTCAGGCTTTAAACCCATGGCTTGCAACCAGCCAATGAGTGCCAAATGCCAAATGCCGCCCTGCCCTGTCCCAGAAGCTTTTAATTTACCGGGAGCGGAAGCACGAATGGCCTCGGTTAGTGCTTTAATATTTTGGTACGGCGAAGCCGAACTTACCGTCACCCCTGGCGGATCTTCATTCATCAAGGCCAGCGGCGTGTAACTGGTGGGGTTAAGCTCGGTCAACTTTTGCCAGTGCATCATGGAGATCTCGACGGTGATCATCCCCAAGGTGTAACCGTCGGCGGGCGCTGTCGCAATCGCCGAGTGACCTACGACTCCAGAACCCCCGGTGCGATTCACCACGTTAAAGGGTTGGCCCAGATCTTTTTCTAAAATGTTGGCGATGATG
This sequence comes from Betaproteobacteria bacterium, assembly GCA_031361565.1. Classification (GTDB taxonomy): domain Bacteria; phylum Pseudomonadota; class Gammaproteobacteria; order Burkholderiales; family Burkholderiaceae_E; genus JAPOKJ01. The sequence continues at coordinate 6,360 of JANLRI010000091.1, forward strand.
CGTGCGGTTGCATCCGTACCACCGCCAGCACCCCAGGGGCAAACCACCGTGACCGGTCGACTCGGCCAAGCGGCCTGCGCCTCGGCGACTTTTGGCAAGAGCGCAGCGGCTCCGAGAGCACTCGCACCGGCCAGAACCTTTCGTCTTGAATTTTTTGAATGTAGCATCTTGTCTCCTCGAACCTGATTTAAGAATTATGGTTTAAAAAACACTCGCAAAACGATTGTAGCGCCGTTCAGCGCGATCCGCCCAGGGTGGGCGGAGCGTAGCCACCGATGCGCTCCGCAATCGTACTCGCCAAAAGATGAAGCTTAGGTGCAATATCCCAGCGCAATCTCTCTTCAGGGAACATATAGGTTGCGCCCCCGCAATTGAGCGACAAAATTTCACCGTTGGCATCTTTGAAGCCCACTGAAACCGAGTTGATCTCACGGTGCCACTCACCCATTGACATGCAAAAACCATCATTCTTAGAGAGCTCCAAAGCTTTTAGCAAGCCTGGCGCGAGCAAGCGCCAACGCGTGGGGTCATCGGCCTGTAGTCTCTTAAAAATCTCCTCGCGCTCGACGCCATCACAAACACTTAAGAAGGCACGGCCAAGCGCCGAGTTAGCGATCGGCGTTCGCGAACCCACATCGATACGGGCCGAAATCATCGAGGAGCGCGCGCGACAGGCCTCGACAATCACGATGTTCAAATCGTCATGCAGCCCAAGGTAGACAGAGGTGCCCTCATTGGTTTCAGAAAATTCCTGCATCAGCGGACGAGCCGTGGCACGAAAATCCAAGTTGGCGAGAAACGCCCGTGCAAGCGGCATCACGCCGGGGCCAAGCATGTAGCTCTCGCGCGCCGCATCCTGCCTTAACAGACCGAGGTTGAGCAAGGTGGCCGTTAAACGAGTCATGGTGGGCTTAGGAATCCCGGTGAGTTGAGAAAGCTGTTGATTACTCAGCAAACTACTCTTCTCGTCGAAACACCGGAGCACCGAGATGCCGCGCTCAAGTGCAGAAACATTACTTGAAGCCCCGCCTCCCAGGTCCAACTCGGGAATCGCAGACTTACTCAATAGAAATTGTTTTTCGGGTTTATTCATGACTTCTTAGGTGGAAAGTCATACTAGCTGAGCTCACGCCGACTACATTCCAATGGTTTCAAAAATGGGCAAGGCGGGCGCAACCCTAAGAAACCCGCGAGCGCGCAGGCATCACGTGGATTTTTCTGCTATCCAACTTCAAGCCCAAGTTCGACCCAAGCGACAGCTTTACATCCGGAAAATTCATTGAGGTAAAGGTCAGTGTAAGCTCTTGCGGTTCGGGCAAGTCCACTCGAATTCTGCACAGTCGGATGTCCCCAAGGCTGCGCAATTCAATCACCTGTGCGGGCCAGGTATCCGGCCGGACTAGAGGGTTGCTGAGTGCGTCAGCGCGCGACCCATTGATGGCCGCATCCGGCACCAATTGAAGGCCGTCCCCCGAAATCACCCAAGTGACCTTTTGACCCTCCTCAATTCGCCCTTTATCGCGAATTTCCAATCTGGGATTATCAGGGTGTGTGCCCCACAACAAAAGGCCAAGCCCAGAAGCGGAAGCTTCAGCGTCGTTCAAGGAAGCTTGGGTGCTCGCCGCAGCCAAGCGCTTTTCGAAGAGCCCTTGAAAGCGATTTTGAATACCGACCAGCTCAGCCACTCTTTGATTGCGTGGGCTCTGATAGATCGATTCAGGCGAGCCTTTTTGAAGGATCACGCCCCGATCGATCACGGCCATTTGATCACACAGCAAACGCGCCTCATCGAGATCGTGAGTCACCATGATCATCGGCAAACCAATACTTTGTTTAAGCTCCGATAGCTCACGGTAGAGCACCTGGCGAGTCAACTGATCAACCGCAGAGAAAGGTTCATCTAATAGCAAAACCTGCGGGTCGCGCGCCAAGGCTCGGGCAAGCGCAACCCTTTGCTGTTGGCCGCCGGAAAGCTGTTGCGGTCGACGCACCGTTAGCTCGGCGTTCAAGCCCAATTTTTCGAGAAGTCCACGAGCTTTGGAGCGCTCACCCTTGCATGCTATCGCGACATTATCGAGCGCACTCAGGTGGGGCATCAACGCGTAATTTTGAAACACCATGCCCACCCTGCGTTGCTGAGGTGCCAGGAAAAGTTTGCTCGCACTATCCGTCCAGCGCTCTGCGCCGAGCGTGACCTTGCCCTGCTCGGGCCGCAGCAAACCCGCAATCATCCTTAAGAGGCTGCTCTTGCCCGCACCAGAGGGCCCCACCAGCGCCAGCAGTTGGCCGGGCTCACAGCGCAAGTCACCCTCAAGCCGCATGGGCTTGTGCTGATTCACGCTTAGCTCAAGCGCCTGACCAAAAGGCGTCCCGGAAGACATCATGAACGCTTAGCCATCATGAACGCTTGGCCACAGTTAGGTTTCGTGTGGCCGCGAACGAGGCCATGATTGCCAACCCGGAAATCAGTAATAACACCAAAGACATTTGCGAAGCCCCCGCCAGATCGAACGCTTGAACCCGATCATAGATTGAAATCGCCAGAGTTTTAGTCTCTCCAGGAATACTCCCGCCCACCATCAGCACCACGCCAAATTCGCCGAGCGTGTGCGCAAAGGTGAGCACCAGAGCTGAGACAATGCCCGGCCAAGCAAGGGGTAGCTCGACCTTCAAAAAGCGCTGCCAAGGGCTCAACCCGCTGACCAGGGCCGCCTCGCGCAAATCTTCGTGAATGGCTTCAAAAGCCCTTTGAATGGGCTGCACCATGAAGGGTAAGTTGAAGACCAGTGAGGCCAGCAAAATGCCGCTAAAAGTAAACCCTAAGGACACACCAAAGCTTTGCTCCAACCAAGCCCCCAGCCAAGACTTTGCACCAAAGCTCATCAATAAATACAGGCCCAACACTGTAGGCGGAAGGACCAAGGGCAACATCACCAGAGCCTCAACCAGCGCACGTCCTTTAAAGCGCTGATAGGCCAGGTAATGGGCGAGCACCAAGCCTAAGGGCAGCAACACGGCCAAGGTCGCCAGCGCGAGCTTTAAAGACAGCAATAATGCGCTCCAGTCCATCACCTAAAGTGGCGCCTTGAAGCCATAGCGGGCAAAGATCGACTTGGCTGTACTTTGCTGCAGGTAGCCATAGAAGGCTTGAGCCGCTGGTCCCGCTTTCTTGAGGAGCGTCATGCTTTGCAAGAGGGGCTCATGCATAGTTTCAGGAACCAATGCAAACTGGCCTTCATGGGATAAAGGAGGCGCGAGCACCAAGGACCAAGCAATCAGGGCCGCTTGAGCATTGCCCGTCGCGGCAAAACTCGCCGCTTGCGTGACGTTTTCACCCAAGACCAACTTGGGCTGGGCCAAGTCCCAAAGCCCTCGGCTCTTAAGCACCTGAACCGCACGCAGACCATAAGGCGCATGCTCAGGATTGGCGATCGCCAAACGCTTAATCTGTCCACCTCTGAGGCCCTGCTCCAAACCCTTGAGCTCCTCGTCCGCCTTGAGCTCTGAGCCTTTCGGCAAGTACAACACGAGGCGGCCACGGCCATAAACCACACCTGAGTCGACCGTCAAACCAGCCAGATGAAGTTTTCGTGTGAGTGTTTCATCCGCCGACATGAAAATATCAAAGGGCGCACCCTGCAAAATTTGCGTCGTAAGATTTCCCGAAGAGCCGAACACCAGACGCAGCGATTGGCCGGTTTCCTGCCGATACTTCGCAGCAATTTCTTCCAATGCGAATTTGAGATCGGAGGCTGCAGCAAGCGCAGGTTGAGCAAAGACCGAGCCGCTCGAAAAACCGAGCACCAAGACAGTGAACACCGGGACAGCGAACACCGAGACACCGCATACCAAGATCGTATTGACCACCAGATTGCGCCAAGCAAAGAAGCGCAGCCCGAAACGCATCGCGCCCATTAGGTACATAACTTGCGCAAGTCGTCCGGGATAGGAAGTGCGCGAATGGCCTCGGGATTATCGGCACGGCGGCCCGCAAAAATGCGCACTTCCTTACACTCCATCACCGCGCGCTCGCCGCAAAAGAGTTGGTACTGTTGTACAAAACTCTTTTCACGCCACTCAGGAATGCTCACTTTAATGTCGAGATGATCGCCATAGGTGACCGTACTCATGAACTTGGCTTCCGTGTTGACGATGGGTGTACCAATGATCCCTCGAGTCTTTTCGAGCTCATGCCAAGGAGGTACACCACAGCCTACAAAAAAATGCCTGGAGGCAGCATCAATCCAACGAAAAAAATTCGGAAACCAAACTATACGTGCCGGATCGCAATCACCAAACTCAATCTGAACTGAATAAATCACCTCGCGGCTCATGAGCGACCAAACTTTTCAAAAAAATGCCCGAGCAACTCGCTCTCGGCGGGAAGTCGCTCGGCGATCGGGCGCACCACGCGAGTAATGTTCATGTAGTGCGAAACATTCATATTTTCGGAGAAGTTATTGCCGCCCCAAGTACCACATCCCATCGACAAAGAAAACGGTAGCCCATTATTGAACGCACCGCCCGTCGCCACGCAATGCACCTGATTCACGATCACACGTGACACCGGCAACTCCAGCCCCAACTGCTCGGCTCGCTCGGGGATTTGGCTATGTAGCGACACCGAATGACCCGCGCCTTGAAAGGCGTAAATTCGATCCACGATCTGTTTCGCTTCCGAAAAATCGGCGGCGGTATACAGCGCCAAGACCGGCGACAGCTTTTCACCTGAGAACGGAACCTGCGGCCCATAGCCGCTCTCTTCAACAAGCAAGACCTTGGGATTTACCCTTGCAACATCAGTAAGCCCGGCGCGCTCGGCAATCACCGAGGCCGACTGACCAATCGCAGCGGCTGAGAGTTTTCCCTCTGGAAACATTAGCGTTTGCAAGCTTTTCTTTTGGGTGGGATCGAGTAGGACCATGCCTTGCGCCTCAAATGCTTTGAGAAGCGCGCTCTTCACACTAGCCACCACCACCACACTGTTCTCGGAGGAGCAGCTCGTGGCATTGTCGAATGTTTTGGAGAGCAGGATCTTGCGCGCGGCTTCGAGAATATCGGCGCTCTCATCCACGATGGCGGCGACATTTCCCGCGCCCACTCCAAATGCGGGCGTACCTGAAGTCGCGGCCATTTTGATATTGGCTTGAGAGCCAGTAGCCACCACCAAGTCGGCCATCTTCATCAGGCTAAGCGTCGACTCTTTGGAGACCGGCGAGGCCAACATCTGCACTAAATCATGAGGCGCGCCGATCAAATCAAACTGAGCATGTATGAACTCAATCAAGCGCGCGCACGTTGACCACCCCTTGGGTGAGGGAGCGACGATGACCGCGTTCCCCGCCTTAAGAGCGTTGATGATTTTATTCGCCGGTGTGGCCCCCGGGTTGGTGGAAGGCGTGATCGCCGCCACCACGCCAACCGCTCGCCCGATTTCAACAATGCCAGTCTGGGCATTCTCGGAAATCACGCCCACCGTTTTTTTGCCTTTTAGATCTCGTAAAAGGCCAAAAGTTTTTCGGTAGTTTTTTTGAAGCTTGTCGGCAACATTCCCAATACCAGTATCGGCCACCGCCAATTCAGCCAGAATTTGATTGCGGGAAGGCTCCAAAATAGCCCAAGCGGCTGCATCAACAATGTCATCGATGCGGGCCTGATCATGTCGGGCAATTTTCGCTTGGGCGACCCTGCCGCGCCGAACCAGTTCTTGCACTTGCGATTGAGTAAGGTCTGGTTCAGCTATCTGAGGGGGCATGTTTAGTCCGGTTTGATGTTCGCGTCTCGAACAAGTTTAGCCCACTTCGGCAATTCCTTCGCGACGGCTTTCGCTAAAACGTAGGGCGGGCCGCCGACGCCCTCAGCCCCCTGAGCCAAAAGCTTTTCTTTGATATCGGGCATCGCCAAGACATCGTTCAGCACTTTGTTCCATTGCCGAATAATGGCAGCAGGTACTCCTACCGGCATGAAAATCGCAAACCAGGAATCCACCTCAAAATCAGGGAAGCCTTGCTCTGCGACGGTCTTCACCTCTGGAAAGGCGGCGGCTCTTTTCATAGTCGATACCGCAATACCCTTTAGTTTGCCGTTTTTAATGTGTTGAGCGGCGGCGGGAATCGACATCCAGCCATTGGTAATTTGATTACCCAACAAATCTGTCACTGCTGGACCGGCGCCACGGTAGGGGACATGGGTCATGGCAATACCCGATTTGATCACCAGCAATTCGCCCGCGAGATGGCTTGGAGAGCCATTGCCCACGGATGCATAGGCAATCGGGTTAGTCTTGCCCCAGGCCAAATACTCCTTGAGGTCGTTGTAAGGCGCCGAGGGGTGAGCTACTAGAATTTGCGGCAGGGAGGCGACCATCCCGACGGATTCAAAGTCGGCCGCAGTATCAAAGGGCAAGCGCGGGTAGATCGCCGGATTAATGGTATGGGAGCTCAAGGTGAAGAGCACGGAGTAGCCATCGGGCGATGACTTCGCGATCACACCGGTGCCAACCGATCCGCCAGCCCCACCCTTGTTCTCGATCACCACAGGCTGCCCCAGAATCTCCGCCATTTTTTGGTACACGATGCGGGCGATGACATCGGTACCCCCGCCCGGAGGGTAGGGCACCACCATTCGAATCGGCTTGGACGGATAGGCCGAGGAATCTTTAAGAATCGGCTTCGGTGTAGGCTTGGCGGTCGGTGAAGTTTGGGCCAGCAGCGAAGCCGTGCCAACACTCAGCGACGACGCCGCAGCCCAGCGCAACATTTTTTTTGCGAGGTCGCGCCGAACTGCATCGTGCTCGGGTACGGTGTCCTGATCATTTTCCATGGTTTTTTACGCCTCGCTGAGTGTTCATCGTTGTATCGCTCGCCTCTCACAAATGCTCGGTTAGAATGCACGAACCGTATCGTGAGCCCATGGACGGTAATTTACCCCATGATGGACGAACGCCTGCGCATCGACACCTCGAGCCTCTCCCCTACCCTATTTTTGAGCGGGCAATGGGGACAGGCGCAGGGC
>JANLRI010000110.1:0-8694 GCA_031361565.1 Betaproteobacteria bacterium
TCCTCGATGAAGCGAAGCAATTGCTTGCGCGGTTCAGTTTTCTCAGCGATGGTGTAATGAATGTTAGGGCGATCAAAACTGGAGACAAAAACATGAGCACGCTCCAGCCCTAGTTTCTCAAGAATTTCTTGCCGGGTTTGAACGTCGGCAGTTGCAGTGAGCGCAATCTTGGGGATGCCTGGAAAGCGCGCTCCCAGCACCGAAAGCTGAGCATACTCCGGCCTAAAATCGTGTCCCCACTGAGAAACGCAATGCGCCTCGTCAATCGCGAAGAGGGCGATTTTGCAGCCCTCAAGCAGGCTCAAACATCGGTCCGTCAGCAAGCGCTCGGGAGCCACATAAATCAAATCGAGACCACCTTCACGCAGCTTTCTTTCGACCTGATAAGCATCGTTCGCACTTAGGCTGGAATTAAGAAAAGCAGCTCGTATGCCTACAGCCTCAAGCGCCGCGACCTGGTCTTGCATTAGTGCGATGAGAGGTGAGATCACGACGCCGGTACCTGACCTGAGCAGCGCCGGGATTTGGTAGCAAAGCGATTTGCCCCCGCCTGTGGGCATCAATACCAAGCAATCTTCACCTCGCACCATAGCCTCAATAATGGCGGCTTGATGCCCCCTAAAAGAGCGGTGACCGAAGTGAATCCTCAGGGCATCCAGCGCCTCAGGCGCTTCAATCGCGCCATAGGTTTCGCTCGCCTCGCGGGCGGAAAGCTTGGGCGAAGTTGCAGTTTTCAAGGCTTGAGAGAGTTCGAGGTTTTTCATCAGAGCCGCTATTGTCCCTGATTGCCCGTTTTCACGCTTTAGGCGAAAGGCCTAGTCGAGAAATTAGGCTGTTCGGATAGGTGCCGATTTTTAGTTCGGTGTAGCATTCAGCGCCTAGATGAGAACAAAATGACTCTCCAGCAACACCACACTAGCGAAGAAGGTGTCTTCAGCCCTGCCCAGCGTGCGTCGGCCTCGGCTCGCAGCACCTGGACCAGCGTCGCTGTAAACGTCTTGCTGGCTAGTGCTCAGATAGCCATTGGCTTGTTTGCAAAGTCTCAGGCCTTGATTGCCGATGGCATTCACTCTTTATCAGACTTGATTGCTGATTTTGTTGTCTTGTTTGCCGGGCTTCACAGCCATAAAGACCCTGATGATGATCACCCCTACGGTCATCAGCGTTTTGAGACGGCTGCGTCCCTGATCTTGGGGGCGCTCTTGCTCGCGGTTGGCTTGGGCATGTTTTGGTCCGCCGCGCTCAAACTGCAATCGCCTGAGAGTATCCCGAAGGTGCACGTAGTGGCACTCGGGGTGGCTGGCGTCGCCTTACTTTGTAAAGAGTTTTTGTTTCGCTACATGCTTGCTGTAGCCAAAAAAGTGAAATCAAGCATGTTGGTTGCCAATGCTTGGCATGCGCGTTCAGATGCCGCTTCGTCCTTGGTTGTCGGTTTTGGCATTCTGGGCAATTTGCTCGGCTATCCCATGCTAGACCCCATCGCCGCTATTATTGTCGGATTCATGATCGGTAAGGTTGGGTGGACCTTCGCTTTGCGCGCCATGCACGATCTCGTGGACGGGTCCGCTGACGCTGAGGAGGTTGCCGCAATTCAGGTCACGCTCTCAGAAACTCCCGGAGTCATGCAGGTGCACGATCTGCGTACCCGGAAAATGGGTGACATGATCATCGTCGATGTCCACCTCGAAGTCGATGCGGATATCAGTGTTGAGGCTGGTCATGATATTGCTGTTGCGGCCTACCAAAGAGTCATGTTGCGTCACCGGGTGTTGCATCTCATGACCCATGTCGATCCCTGGCGACGCCCCGATCTTGATCATGTTCCGGTTAACCAGACTGTCGCCAGTCGCTCGAGCAAATAGGACGTGCATTGGAGGCCTTTCTCATTTCGACCGGTATCGTGGCACTTGCCGAGATTGGCGATAAAACACAACTGCTTGCTTTCATTCTCGCTGCCAAATTCCGAAAACCGTGGCCGATTATTGCTGGCATTTTACTGGCCACCTTAGCCAACCACGGCTTAGCGGGCGCGCTCGGGGCCTGGGTGACCTCCTACATGGGACCAGGAATTTTGCGTTGGATCCTGGGTCTGTCTTTTCTCGCGATGGCAGCCTGGATCCTGGTGCCCGACAAATTCGAAGAAAGTGATGCCAAGCTAGCTCGCTATGGCGCGTTCGGCACCACGTTGATTGCCTTCTTTTTTGCTGAGATGGGTGACAAAACTCAAATTGCGACGGTCGCACTGGCGGCTCAATATCATGATTTTTTCTCTGTGGTTGCAGGTACAACGCTTGGCATGATGATGGCCAATGTGCCCGCGGTACTGCTCGGCGACAAGCTCGCGCATCGTTTGCCGGTTCGGCTGGTCCACACACTGGCCGCCGTCATCTTCGCTGGGCTGGGGCTTGCGACCCTTCTCGGGGCGGGCAATCGGCTCGGGTTTTAGATGGGTTTTCTGAGATCATTGGCGTCCCATGCAAGCCCCTAAAAACCCCTTGCCACGGTCGCAAAGCAACAATCCGCTGCATGGCGTGACGCTTGAGGCCATGCTTGTCGCCTTGGTGGAGCGCTATGGCTGGGCGGGCTTGGCGGAACGCCTGCCCATCAACTGCTTTGTCAACGAGCCCAGTATTAGATCGAGCTTAAAGTTCCTGCGGAAGACTGACTGGGCCCGGCAAAAACTTGAGGATCTTTACCTTCGGACCTGAATTGAATGGGTACCCAACAATCCGGCTTCATCCGTGCTAGATTGTCCACTGAACTGTTTCTAGACTTCCCTGAGGAGACTTTTAGATGAACGCTCGTGCCACGTTTACCCGCATGGAAAATTGCACTCAGAAAGATTGGGAGCTCATCGTGCCTGAAGCCATGAAAATGGCCAAAAGCTTACCTGACCGAATCATGGAACATCTCAAGATTTTAGAAGGTGACTACGGCGGATTCCCGGTTGATCGTTACAGCCATAGCCTGATGACTGCTACCTTGGCGTTAAGGACCGGGCGAGACGAAGAGTATGTCGTGTGCGCTTTATTGCATGATATTGGAGACACGTTGGGCTCCTACAATCACCCGGATATCGCCGCAGCAATTCTCAAGCCCTTCGTCAGTGATGCGAACCTATGGATGGTACAAAACCACGGTATCTTCCAAGGCTATAACTTCTTTCACCATATTGGCTTGGACCGCAATATGCGCGACATGTTTAAAGGCCATGAGCATTACGAGCGCACAAATGAATTTGTCGAGCTTTTCGATAACCCCGCCTTCGATCCCGCCTGTCCCATGGAGCCTATCGATATTTTCGCGCCGATGTTGAGACGTTTGATGGCCTCACCGAAAAACTCGGTCTACAAGGCGGCGTTGGAGTCAGAACGAGTGCAAGCGTGAGCGGCGTCTTCATCGCGCGACAATGGTCCGAATGAAGCCCCTAAGCCTAATTGGCGCCCCGACTGATATTGGTGCAGGTGAGCGTGGCGCGAGCATGGGGCCAGAGGCTCTGCGTGTGGCTGGGATTCATTCCGCCCTGCGAAATTACGGCTTAATGGTTGAAGATCTCGGCAACCTCAGTGGCCCTGCCAACCCCTGGTTAGCACCCATTGAAGGATATCGACACTTGGACCAAGTCGTCACTTGGAACCGCACCGTACACGATGCGATCTATGCTGAATTGCAGCGAGGTCAACTGCCGATTTTGTTAGGAGGCGACCATTGCTTAGGGATTGGCAGCATCAGCGCGGTAGCGCGACATTGCCGGGAAACCGGCAAAGTGCTGCGCGTGTTATGGCTGGACGCTCATGCCGACTTCAATACCGATACGCTCACGCCTAGCGGCAACATCCATGGCATGCCGGTGGCCTGCTTATGTGGCTACGGTCCCGAGGCGTTGATCGACATTAGCGGTGTGGTTCCAGCCATCGACCCAAAAGCCGTCCGTCAAATCGGGATTCGCAGTGTCGACCGGGCCGAAAAGCGCCTGGTGCATGAAGTCGGTTTGGAGGTGTTTGATATGCGTTTCATCGATGAAATGGGGATGCGCCGCGTGATGGAATTGGCACTGGCCGGGCTCGACGAAAAGACTCATTTACACGTAAGTTTCGATGTCGACTTTCTCGATGCCGACATTGCGCCCGGTGTGGGTACGACCGTGCCCGGCGGCCCAACCTATCGTGAAGCCCAGTTGTGCATGGAAATGATCGCCGACACTGGCCGCCTTGCTAGTCTGGATATCATGGAGCTCAACCCTGCGCTAGACATTCGTAACAAAACTGCGCTCCTTGCCGTGGATCTTATCGAAAGTCTGTTTGGAAAGAGTACCTTAATGCGTGGGCCTTGACCGTCCAGCCGCCTCAAAGCCTACGCGGCGAAATCACTGAGCGCTCATAGCTTCATAAACCTGCGCCTTATATTCAAACCAAAACGGATTCCAGAACCCCATGTAACGCTGGGTCATCAACACGTTCACGACCCCAGTGGAAGGTGCGATAGACCAGTGTGTCCCCGCTAAACCTCCCCATTGAAACTCGCCGACCGGTGAATTGGGTTGCAGGGCAGAACTCGTCCGAGTCACGGCACCCCCCAGACCAAAGCCGAAGCTCGGCATTGCGCCGGTGTGAACGAAATGAACGCAGTGCTCGGGTGCGAGTTGGTCCTTCAACATTTTGGTAAGCGTCGCTGCCTTAAGAAGTTGGCCACCCGTAATATGGATCAACAACTGGGCCATGTCAGCCTGGGTCGTGATCAGACCACTCGTGCCTGCTTGGCGAGGCACTGGTGCGATAAACGCGTTGGGCCAGGGTACATTTTCGAGGCGTTTGAGCCCTGATAAATTGGGCTGCGTATCGTCTACTCCGCGATAAAGCGCGGTTAGGCGCGAAACTTGATCCGCGCGCAAGAGGTGGGATGTATCCACCATGCCCAGGGGGTCGAAAATGCGTGCACGAAGCGCATCTGCAAAGCTTTCACCTGTGACGATCTCGATCAGACGGGCCAAAACATCGGTAGCCATCGAATACTCCCAGCCGCTGCCCGGCTGAAACAGTAGCGGCAGAGAAGCGAGCATTGGGATCATCTCAGCCAGGGTTGTGTCGGTCTTGCGAACTCCAGAAGCATGATAGGCGTTGTAAATCACTGTGCCGGGATCGAACACACCATGACTCAACCCGGCTTGATGACTCAACAAGTGGCGAATCGTAATGTCCTTTGCGAGAGGCTGCGTATCGGTAATGGCCGTTGCACCTGCACGCAAAACCCGTACCTGGGAAAACTCCGGTATCCATTTTTTGATCGGATCATCGAGCGCAAAATGGCCTTGATCATGGAGTAAAAGTATTAGGGTGGTCGTTACTAATTTCGTATTTGAAAAGGCACGATGAATATGGTCGGGGCGTAAGGTTTGGCCTCGCTCGATGTCCGCCATGCCTGCGCAATAACTGTCGATAATTTCGCCGTCCTTCAACACCAAGGCAGACACGCCAGGCAACAAATTCTGATCCACTTGGCGTTGAAGAACCTGATGGGTTGAATTGAAAGGGGTAGATTGCGAGGTCAAATTTTTATCCTAAATGGAGTAAATTGTTCAAAGGTCAGTAACGTAGCGCGCCACCATTTCGTCTTGTGTTTCCGCCGGGCCCTCGCCACCGATCTGGCTTCTCATCATTTCGCCCATTGAGGGCATGACTGATCGAGACACATGAAGCGAAGTGTCCCAAAACTTAGATCTCATCAAGGCTTTCGCACAGTGGAGGTAGGCCTCTTGCACTTGTATCTCGATGACTAGTTTAAGGGGCTTGTTGTCGCCTTTAAAGAGTGCAAGGAGATCTGCGCGATTTGAGAGCCTTGCCTCACCGTTGACACGTAGCGTCTCATCCACACCGGGCACTAAAAAGAGTAGGCCAATTTTACCTGTGTTAACGATGTTTTCAAGGGTGTCCAGGCGATTGTTTCCCGATGCGTCCGGGATCAGAATCGTGTGAGAGTTCAAAATTTTGACAAAACCGGGTGGCCCGCCGCGTGGCGATGCGTCCATAGCCCCGCTTGAGCCGCAACTCGAAAGCACGACGAGCGGGGCTAGTGCAATGAAGTTTTTGCAGTGAATTTCCAATTCGCTCATTTGCTTTTTTACTGAACGCTCCTTGGCGGGGGCGTACAGCGAACGAAGCTGAGAGATGCTGTCAATGTAATCAGAAATCATAAGTTAAACCAGCGTTAAATTAGCCCGAGTAGTGGGTTTAGACCAGAGACCGATCGTTAACTAACGTAAATAGCCCTACCTTACAACACTTGCCCAAGCCGTCTGTCCACTGATTTCACGATTCTATCGGCCCGCTTTGCCCTTGGTCTGACAAGGCACTCGGCTCGGTACCGTCCCCGATAACATCTATAGCTTGATCATGAAGATTTTCTCTTATCTCTCGCTAAGGCAATGGTTAACCCTGCCGTTTCTCGCCCTTGTGTTGGCTGTGACGGTGCTCATTGCCGCCTTGTCCTATCGCACCGGAAGTCATGCTGTTCAAACCGTCACCGATCATCTGTTGTTAGACAAGGTCGATCGCATTGCTCAGGCCGTCGATCACCATGTCTTAGGGTCCGCGGCGGTGATTGAAGTCGCCTTCCCAAAAGGTATGCATGTGCCTGACATGATTGAAGCGGATTTTGAAAGCTTGCGGACACGGTTTTGGACGGCCACTTCGATTCACCGCGATCCTAGTAATTATGTCTATTATGGAAATCGTCATGGTCAGTTTTTTGGCTTATTGCGCCATTCTGAAAGCGATGCCGAGCTGCGTTACAAGATCAAGTCAGACGAACATCGCACGATCGCTCAAGTTAAGGGCATGCACGGGACGGCGGACGCTGGCCAGATCGAAGTCAAAAAGTACGACCCCCGTTTAAGGCCTTGGTATTTGGCCGCCCAGGCGACCCACGATCATGTTTGGACAGACGTTTACCTTGATTTTCGAAGCTTAGAGCTTGTGGTGACTCGTGCACGACGAGTCATTGATGCTCAAGGGGTCATGCAAGGAGTCGTGGCCGCGGATCTTTCAATGAGAAAGCTCGACGAGTTTATTAAGCATCTTTCGGTGAGTGAGCACGGCGTTGCCTTCGTTTTCGAGCCCGATGGAAATCTGATTGCTTCATCTCGAAGCGCGAATGTGGCGCACCTGCCCGATGGGAAAAGTGCCCGTATTTCGGTTGCTGATATCAAGGATCCTTTGCAGCACGAGGCCTATCAGGAAATCAAAAAGCTCCTTGCCTCGGGCTTCAAGTTGGAGGCTGCAAAGAATCAGCGTTTTACTTCGTCGGGCGGGGAGACCATAGAGCTTGCGTTTGACCGAGTGCGGGATGCGGGTCGCTTAAATTGGATTGTCGCAGTCGCAGCGCCCCAAGGCGACTTTATTGAAGGCGTCAATAGCAATATCATGCGCTCTGTGTTTGTCGGGCTCTTCGGCGCGTTGATCGCAGTGATGATAGGTCTCAATGTGCTTGAGTGGGTGGCACGCGATCTACGGCGCTTGACTAAGGCTGTACATGCAGTCGGCGAGGGCCAGCTTGAGGTGCCGCTTGATGTGCATCGCAAGGATGAGATAGGTGCTCTTGCAAGTGCCTTCCGCCAAATGCAACTCCGCTTGCGCACTGATCAGCTTACCGGTTTGGTCAATCGTGACATGATTATTCGAAGCATCGATGCCAGGATTAATGCGGGACGTCGGGCCAAGGATGGCAAGCCCTTTGCCGTACTGTTTATCGACATTAATAATTTCAAAACCATTAATGATTGCCTAGGCCATGAAGCGGGTGACCAGGTGTTGATAGAAATAGCCAAACGTCTACGTTCTGCGATCCGCGAAACTGATCTTGCCGCGCGTTATGCGGGGGATGAGTTCGTTTTGTTGCTTGACGATGTGCCGTCCGTCGAAAAGGCCGAGGAAATTCGCAAAAACGTCGAAGCTACCCTTCAGAGGCCGCTAGAGTCTATCGAAACGAAGGACATTGCCACTAAGCTGGTCACTAGCGGAGCGGTAGGCCTGGCGATGTACCCTCAGGGTGGTCTGAATCCTCAGGAGTTGTTACAAACCGCCGACGAAGACATGTATGAGCGCAAGCGTCGCTTACGAGAGCTTGCAAGCGCAGCCTAAGCAGTAATCACTCGTTGGCTCGTGCTGATTCTTGCGGTCAGCCCTTTGTAGAATCTCTCAAACTCCAGCTCACTTGCAAATCCAAGAGAGCTCACGCGAGCTTGCCCGAGAGAGGACTCTACCACGAGCATTTGTTGGGTTTGAACGCTATGTAGGGTCACCGTTTTAATGTCCACGTAGGGGATGCTCAACATTGGGCTTTTAATTGAGGCTTTGGGCGCGCTCAAATTCAAGAGGCCAAGCCGAAGGCTCACCGGCCCCTCTAAGCTTCTACGCAGCATGACGGTGCAACACAGCGCGCCCACTGCAAAAAGCGCGGCTACGGCCCAGAAAATAAATGAAGCCTCGGTTGCAGAGAAGCTCATCGACTTAAACCCGTTCAGCCCTTCCGTGTTGATCGCGGCAAAGTAGGAGACAAGCAGTGCGAGACCTATACAGAGCGCGAGACCGACGGCGTGTCGAGTTGCGGAGATGCGGTAGAGAAAAGTTTCCTCCATTATTGGCGCTTATCGATTTTGGCAAAAGTGAGAACGTGGTGAGTTAACAAGCCGGAATCAGC
>JANLRI010000130.1:0-2126 GCA_031361565.1 Betaproteobacteria bacterium
CCAGTCGGCGCGCCGATACAACTGATCGGTGAGTAAACGGATTTCCCGCTCACCCGCGCTGTCATGATTAAAGAACGACGCGGCAGTCAACATTCCAGCGAACAATAGGCTGCTGTCGATTAGCGAAAGTTCGCAATCGTAGGCTCGGCGGCCACTCTGCATGTCAAGAAAGTGATAGTAGAACCCCTTGTGCCCGCTTGCATCGGGCTTTGGGCTCTGCTCGCTCGCCGAAAAAAAACGCAAGGTTTTCACCACGCGCTCGACAGCCTGTTCGCGCGTCATGTAGGAGCGTGCAACGCCGATCACGTAGGCGGTCAAGCCGAACCCAACGGTGGCGATACTTGCAGGTGAATTGCTTCGCGTCGTGTCCGGAATTAGTCCATTGTCAGGACTGGCCAGCTCGTTGAAATATTTGAAGCTGTCGCGCTGAATCCGTTCGAGCACTTCTTCAATGTCTGCATTCATCGTAGCACTTTTTTCCGCGAGCCTATGAGTGGAATACTGTGTTGCTCGAATTCGACCGTAATAGCGACGACCCCCTGCGGCGGCACGGTGATCTCGATATGGATCGTGCGATTTTCGTAGCGCCATGACTGCGGTTGTGGATGTAGCGCTGAGGCATCGGCGAGACGCTTGAGTTGCGCCGCGTCCAGATACTGTGGAGCGCCAATCGCCTGCCAAAGGGCTTTAACGTTGGCATGATCGGCGTCGATCTGTTCAAAGACCATCGAAAGCGGTGCGGGCGCCGCCCCAAGTGTAATGCTCAGGTGTTGCGGCTCAATAGGATGGCGAGGTAGCGCGTGGTTGCTGACCAGCACGGTTAATCCGGTGGTGCTGCGCACCACCCAGGTGTCCACCGTCGGATGCCCGCCCTCCACCTCCAAGAGCTCATTGCCCAAACGGTGTAGCAACTCGAATGCCCGATACATCGGCTTGGCGATGCCGTGCAGATTGAGAAGCCCGAAACCCCCATGGAATGGAACCGAAGGAAAGTAATTCTCCGCGAAGATATCCGTAAAGGTCCAAAAGCTGTAGGCCTGCACCATGCCGTGCGCCTCCATGACGGTCTTTATAACGAAGGCGGCAACGTATGGCTCATCGTGAAGCGGATCGCGCGGATTCGACGAGCTATTCCATTCGGTGTAGTACAGCGGACGCTTACCCGCTTGTGCCTTGGCTCGCAGCAACTGGTCGCGCAACAGGCTGCGTTGGCTGTTGGAAAGCTGGATCTCGGTGTCGGCATCCTCGTGACCAAGCGCGTCAGTCGGGTAGTGATGCGTGCTGATGAAATCGACGGGAACCTGGTTGCTTTCACAAAACTCCACGAACTCGTCAATCCAGGCGTTCTTGGCGGTCGCGGGGCCACCGACCTTAAAGGCTGGGTCCACGCTCTTAATGGCGCGCGCCGTGTGTTCATACAGGCTGAAATACTGCGCCTGCGTGCCGGACCAAAACGCTTCGAGGTTTGGTTCGTTCCAGACTTCAAAAAACCATTGTCGCACTTCGGTGAGGCTGTAGCGCTGCGCCCAGTGGCGGACCAGTCGGGTGACCAATTCCGCCCATTGTGCGTAGTCCTTGGGCGGGGTGATATTGGCCGCATACCGAAAGACGGTGGCATGACCAGAGGCGAGCGCCGTGGGCATGAAGCTTAGTTCGACAAACGGGCGCATGCCAATGGACAATAAAAAGTCGAAGATCTGATCGATATTGAAGAAGGAGTAAAGCAACCGATCCTGATGGACAATAAGGGTGCCCATATCGTCGCTGAGCAGGCCATGAAAACGCACATATCGGAAGCCAAGCTCCTCACGACAGCGCCGAATCTGTGCCTGCCAGTCGGCGCGCAATGCGATCGGTGCGTGATCGCTGCCGACCGTGTGCTCCCAAAAATGCTCGAACGCAGTACCTGCTTGAGAGATCTGGCAGCTAAAATTTGCGGATCCGGGATTGGCGCCAGTCACGGTGGAGTCACCAAGGCGACGTCGATGCAACGATTGTTTCGACTTGGCGTCGCGACGATCAAACAAGACCCGAGTCTTAAGGCCAAACAAGCCGATGTGTAAACGACCATCGTAAATCCTTTTTCAATCGTCGACGCAGCGACGGCTGACTTTGAATCTTGACGT
>JANLRI010000448.1:0-3979 GCA_031361565.1 Betaproteobacteria bacterium
TTTAAAAATTCAACAAGGCAGTGGCAGCCCCTTGCGGGTACTCGCCTTGATTGTAGGTTGAATGTCATGAGCCGACCCGAGCTTGCAGATCATGGCGTCGGTGATGCTAACGTGCCGGGCGTTGCGGTTGCAGTAGTGACGGGTGGAAGCTCGGGCATCGGCCTGGCCGTGTGCGAAAACCTTTTAAAACAAGGCTACTTCGTGATCAGCTTGGCGCTCGAAGCCTGTCCGATCACGCACGCCTTCCTTGAAAGCCACACTCTCGATTTAAGTGATATGGAGGCCTGTCGGCAGGTGGCGGGCGACTTGGCGCATCGATTCACGGTGACCACCTTAGTGCATTGTGCTGGCACCATACGTCCGGCTCTTCTGGCAGAGGCCCGCACTGAAGATTTTGAGTTGCTGGCGCGCCTGCATTGGGGAAGTGCACTTACTCTAGCTCAGGCCTTCTTGCCGATGATGAAGCATTCTCGGCGAGGACGCATCGTTTTCATTTCCTCGCGTGCAGCGCTTGGCCTGCCAACCCGTAGCGCCTATTCGGCCACCAAGGCTGGCCTGCTGGGTTTGGCGCGTACCTGGGCACTTGAGTTGGCACCTGAGGGAATCACCGTCAACGTGGTGGCGCCCGGACCGATTCGGGGCACGAGATTGTTTCATGAAGTAGTACCGGCGGGCAGTGAACGCGAGCAGACTCTTGCCCAGGGTATTCCGGTGCAACGATTAGGAGAGCCTGAGGATGTCGCTCGTGCGGTGGCGTTTTTTGTGAGCCCAGATAATAGTTTTGTGACTGGGCAGACCCTTTACGTTTGTGGCGGGGCGAGCATCGGCAGCCTGAGCATTTAGAGGAAGCCTTAAATGACACTCTTCACGTTGCCATACCCGCTTGCAATGATTGGAATCCATCTTCAATGACTGACTTACTGATCATTAATGCCGTCCTGCCAGAAGGCGGTTCTACCCAATACTTGGCCGCCTCAAAGGGTATTTGGTCCGAGATCGGGGAGATGATGCACGGCGCCGATGCCCCAGCATCTAAGGGTGAAGGTCTGAGTTCGAGCCAAGGCCTCGTGGAGCGCTTGAAGCCGCTAGTGCTGATCGACGCACAAGGACACTTACTCAGCCCGCCCTTTGTGGATTCGCATTTTCATATGGACGCCACGCTGTCCCTCGGCTTGCCTCGCCTTAACGAGAGTGGCACCTTACTTGAGGGCATTTCCCTGTGGAGCGAGCTCAAGCCGCATTTGAGGCAGGACGCCATGATTGAGCGCGCGCTGCGCTATTGCGATTGGGCGGTCTCCAAAGGACTGCTGGCGATTCGGTCCCATGTGGATGTGTGCGACCCGCGCCTACTGGCGGTTGAAGCGTTGCTGGAGGTAAAGCGTAGAGTCGCTCCGTATTTGGACTTGCAGCTCGTGGCTTTTCCACAGGATGGGATGCTGCGCTACCAGCCGAGCCGAGATGATTCGACGAGTCATGACAGTGCCTTTGATTTATTGAAGAAAGCGCTCGATCTCGGTGTAGATGTGGTCGGAGGTATTCCGCATTTTGAACGGACCATGGCTGATGGTGCCGCCTCTGTGCGCTTACTCTGCGAAGAGGCGGCCATGAGAGGGCTGCGCGTGGACATGCACTGCGATGAGACTGATGATCCCATGTCGCGTCACATTGAAACTTTAATCTTCGAGACGCAAAGACTAGGGATGCAAGGACGCGTGAACGGTTCACACCTCACTTCAATGCATTCCATGGACAATTATTATGTCTCTAAGTTATTGCCATTGATGCGCGAGGCGGGGGTGTCGGCCACGGCCAACCCGCTCATCAACATCACGATCCAAGGGCGCCACGATACCTACCCCAAGCGGCGCGGCATGACGCGAGTACCCGAGATGATGGCGCAAGGAATCAATGTATCGTTTGGCCACGATTGCGTAATGGATCCCTGGTACAGCCTCGGCTCGGCCGATATGTTGGAGGTTGCTCACATGGGTCTGCATGTGGCTCAAATGACCGGCCAGTTGGCCATGCGTCAATGCTTCGCGGCGGTGACTGAGAACCCTGCCAAGATTCTCGGCTTGCAAGGCTACGGCCTGAAACCCGGATGCCGAGCTGATGCCGTGTTATTGCAGGCCAAGGACCCGGTGGAGGCCATTCGCGTGCGTGCGACGCGCTTGAAGGTGATTCGAGCCGGCCATGTAATTGCTGAGGCACCCGAGAATAGTGCAGAGCTGAAACTTCCCGGTCGACCGGCCTCGATTGATTGGCTGTTTTGAATGATGTTTTGAGCCTTGATGATTTAAAACGTGATGATTTGAACCTTATATAGATGGAGCACCAGGCATGCGACAAGACCCGCGATTCCCGAACTTGTTTATCGTGGACCATCCCTTGGTTCAGCACAAGTTGAGCTACATGCGTGACATCGAGACGTCGACCAAGACTTTTAGGCAATTGCTCAAAGAGCTGACCTTGTTGATGGGCTATGAGCTAACCCGCGATCTACCGATGAGCACGAAGCGCATTGAAACGCCTCTCACCACAATGGATGCCCCCGTGATTGGCGGAAAAAAGGTTGCTGTGGTACCGGTGTTACGGGCCGGACTCGGCATGGCCGAAGGCATCATGGAGTTGATTCCCTCTGCCCGCCAAGGCCATATTGGTCTATACCGAGGGGAGGACAAGCGACCGGTTGAATACTATGTGCGCTTACCGGAAATCGAAGGCCGCATGTTTATCATTTGTGATCCGATGTTAGCCACTGGTTTCTCGGCGGCGTACGCGGTTCAGGTCCTTCTTGATCGCGGTGTCGTGGCCGAGAACATTCGCTTTCTTTCGTTGGTTGCTGCTCCAGAAGGCGTGCAGGCGTTTCATTTGCAGCACCCGAAGGTCGCGGTCTACACCGCAGCGTTGGATACTCATTTGAATGAGAACGCCTACATCGTACCGGGGTTGGGTGATGCTGGGGATCGAATTTTCGGGACTAAGCACTAATGCGTGAATTTAAAAATCTTGCGGAACTACGACCGCTCCTGGGACAAGAGATCGCCGTCAGTGAGTGGGTCCGCGTCGATCAAAATCGAATCAATCTGTTCGCGGATGCGACCGGGGATCATCAATGGATTCATCTGGATGCCGAGCGGTCCGCCAAAGGGCCCTTTGGGTCGACCATCGCGCATGGTTTCCTGACCCTGTCCATGATCCCGATCTTTATGGCTCAGGCCATCAAAATGCAGGACGTGAAAATGGGTGTGAACTACGGTTTGAATAAAGTTCGGTTTACCTCACCGGTACCCGTCGACAGTGAACTGCGCGCGCGTTTTAAGCTGCTCAGCATTGAAGATATTGCGAACAATGGTGCCCAGATGAGTTGGGAAGTCACCATTGAGCGCAAGGGCTCGGAAAAACCTGTTTGTATCGCCGAGTCGATTTCTAGGCGCTACGCTTGAGTTAGGCCGCTCTTTGCTGACGTAAGCGCAGGTTTAGTTTATGAACCTGTTCTAGGGTCGTGCGCACGCCTTTGAGGTCGCGCTCTCGCTCACCGAGCTTCGAATGCAAGTCCTCATTTTGGTGAGCTTGCTCGGCGAGACGGTCCTCAAGGGCCGCGACCAATTGCCGAAGCTCATTGGAGTGTTCCGCTTCTACGCTATCGGCGCCAAAATTCGCGACAGTTCTGGTGTGAACGTTCTCGAGCTCTTCCCGAAGATGAGCGATTTCTCGAAGACTTCTGGCTTCGGCGGCCGCCGCGTTCGCCTGCCAGCTTTTCAACTGACTAGCGCGCTCCTTGGTCGCTCTAAGAGAATGTAGGCCCCATCCAAAAAGGCTGCCACAGACCGCCGCAATCAACACTGCAATAATATTTGAAAACATTTGCCACTCCCTACTGTGTACTTAAGATTCTAATTTCGATTCTTTGATTTTTTAACCGACCAATTTCCGTAGCGTTGTCCGCAATCGGTTTGCTGGCGCCATAGCCTCGAAC
>JANLRI010000170.1:0-6023 GCA_031361565.1 Betaproteobacteria bacterium
TTCAGCTTGTGAATCACCTGCTGCAGCCTTCTCAGCGAGGTCTCCGAGTCTTTCCTGTCCGAGGCTTTCTTGTAGCTTCCCGCCCTTGATATTCCTAGCCCCACCGCCCCTAGATTTTAGGACATCTATCGCTTTTTCTCCCGCTTGATCGGCTAGACCGGGTCTACGCGGTTAACGCGGCAGGGCGTTGTTTTGCTGGATTGGTTGTTGATGGTAGTTGGCAGCAGCGGTCACGGATTTTTAGGGTGTAATTGGCCTCGTTGGTGTAGCCAAACCCGACGCGTTTTACGTGTTTGATGATCCGATTTTTGCCTTCCACGAGACCGTTGGTGCAACGGTTGTCGAAGTATGCGAGGAACTCTGGTTCCCATGTTGAGATCGTTGATGCCAACTTCACGAGCTCGGCGATTGGGTGCTCGGCAACAAACCAGTACCACCACAGAAGCATGCGATGCGCGTGTGCCCGGTTGACAGCGGTGTCGTAGATTTCGTTCAAATATTCCTTCGCGGCCCAGGCCCAAATCAGATCGCCTTCAAGTTCACCCGACCGAATCCCGGTGCCGTTATCGGTCTCGAACGCCCGTAGCAATCGGGTCCATCCGTTCTCTGTCAGCTTCGCCATTCGACGACACAAATCACGACGAGCGCGCCATCCTGGATCGTTCTTGCGGCCCCTCCGGTCTTTGGTTTCCCAAATCCTGCGGCGTCGCACATCAGTGACCGCAGCATTGGAAAGCATCGCGATATGGAAACGGTCAACGACACGCACAGTGTGTTCCAACATGTCCACAATCGCTCGCCGATACCCAGCGTGGGGGTCGGTGACGGCAACCTCGATTGCTTGTCGTTCCTCAGGTGTGAGTGTTTCGAGCCATGACGCAACGGTATGTTTGCTACGTCCGCTTAACAACACCACAAGGTCACCGGTTTCCAAGTTAAACACCCCGGTCAGCCACGGTTGTTTCCACCAAAACCGTGTCTCATCAATCCCAATCCGACGCACCGGGCGTTTCGGTTGCTGACTCAAAAGCAGCACCGCAGCAATAGAGATTGCGGCCCACGCGGTCGCCCACCCAACCCGATACTCACGAGCGACCGAGGCCGTTGAACGATCATGCCCCGCACGACCAATCACTTCACGACAACGTTGCGTGACCCGTGAACGCGCACGAATCTGATCGGACGTTTCCGTGAACGATTTACGTGGGCAACCCAAACCATCACAGCGGAAAGCTCGCTTCACAACCTCCAACACTGCCGGTCGACCGCCACACGGTGCGTCACGCACAATCGAAGTCCGACAAGATTTCACTCGTTTCGAGAACTCGCCACAATCAGGGCACGGCGCCTCCGGGGCCGTCAACTGGACCGTGACAACCAAACCCTCCTCGCCGCCCGTCACAGCCTCAACGACCATGTAATCGGCCAATCCTGTGAGCGCACGCGTGACATCATCAAACCGTTTAACGTCAATATCCATCTGGGGCCTGTTCTTCTGGAGTGTAAGGAACTACCAGCTTGGACAGGCCACAGACCATCACTCAGGGATGATCTGCCGCGTTAAAAATGTAGACCCGACTAAGAAGTTGGCTAGGTTTTCGGCTCCAAGTATGTTTCCGTTGCTGGATGTAGTTGCCGGCAAGCCCGCCGTTTCACATGCATCGACCAATTGGCTATGAAATCGCCACGTCCTCGGCAAGACAAAAATGTTGCTAGCGAGAACCGGTGTCGTGTGGTACACCGCAGATCTCAGATGAGGCAAAGAACTTCGAGTTCATCCAAATATTGAATTGAATACTCCTCGGCGCCCCACCAGCCTTCCATACTTCGGCTTGGAGCAGATTTTCCCTGAACTGCTCGGAACTCGATTCCCCCTCGAACGGCCCGTGACGTTCGATCAAGGAACGTCACTGAAGCAACCCCGGAGCGAAACCCCGACGCGGTCAGGGCAGACCAAGGCTGATAGCTCGCATACCCTTCTTTCACTCGCAGGCGGAGCTTTGGCGGTTTCTGTGTAATCGGCTCAAGGCTCATGGACGCCTCGGTTACCGTGGAATTCAGAACTTCCTTGGCGCACTTGCCCGCCACCAGAAAGCCGAGACGGACCGAACCAAGCGCAAAATTCCTGCCGCTCACGTTGACTTCAAGAATCCTCGTTCCTGCCATCGAGGAGATAACCGCGTGCAAAGAACCTGCTGATGAGGTGGACTCCAACGCGGGCAAATCGATGGAAACAAGAGCCGATCCGCTAAAAGGCAATTTTTGAACAGAAACCAATTTGTACTTTACTTCGCCCAATGCATTCGCAGTGGCCAAGCACAGAGACAAAAGAACGATTGCAATAGTAATTTCTAATTTACTACTCATGGACATGCCGGGGAGCTTACCTTATATCCGCCTGCTTTTAGCTTATCCGCCGCCTCGTCGACTTTACGTTTATAGTTCAGGCCTTTGCTGACTCCTAATGCCAAAGTTGCACAGTCAGTGGCCAACTCCGAAGTCGGGATGCCGTTAGGCCTAACGCCAGATGGGTCGCTGGGAGTGATGGTTTTCGACTGCCCGCTTGCATTTGTTCCAGTCACAGTCACTGGTGTTGAATCACTCTCGACTGTTCCTGTCAGGTGAATCACCTCATGCACGACAACTCCTGCCGTAACCTGATCCGCCCTAACAGCGAATGAGTGGGGTGGGAGTTCCCCGATCTTCTTGCCATCTTTGTCATAAATTGGCATCGGATTGTCAGTTGGATTTGCTAGCCCTTGATGGCAGGAAATTCCAAGTGTTCTTGGATTGTCATTTTTATTAATAGGATTTGGACAGTCGGATACCAATACTCTGTTGCTGTACGAAGTATAATCAACGCCGGTTGAATTCATAATATCTTCAAGTATCTTTACAATCCTTGGGTCGCCGCCCTTTGGCAGAGTGGTCGTCGTGGTGGGTGCGATCGAAGTTTTTGGCTTCACTTTGCTGCTCGTCAGCATGTAATCACCTTCACCAGCCGCCGCCGAAGCAAAGGAAGGGTCACTGACAAACACCTTCTCTTGGATCTTCGAGATTGCAGTCGCATTCCCAGTCCCGCCTTCAGGGGTGATTTGCATTGATGATCCGTCCGCTCCCAAGTAACCACCAACTTGGCTTGAGGGGTTCCATATGACGACTGAACCGTCGCTCGTTTCGTGGATTGTGGTGGTTGTGTTGATTGGGTTGTCGTCAGGAATGTAGCCCGTTGATTGATATTGCGCCCACAATTCAGAATTGGTCAGAGTCTGAGCTCCAGACGACGAACCTGCGGTCCAAGGGGTTCCGTCGCCGGTTGCGATTTGTGAATCGTCGCAGTAATCGTCACCGCACGCCCAGTGCCCGGTGGGGTCGGAGTAGCGGATGGGGTTGTTGGAACCGTAGGTGTACCTGTTAAGTGATACGGGTGTCGCTGGGTTGCCTGCGTAGGTGTCACGGGTGGTGAATGAGGCGTTGCCTGGTGTGTACCAGCGAGCCCCCATCCACACATTCCCTGTAGAAGGCTCCGTCCAATCAGCTTGGAAACCAATCGCTGTCCCAGGGCCGGTTTTGACGGTGGGTACGCCGAAGGGGTCATAGACGCTGGTTGATCCAACAGTCAGGTTCGCATTCAACGTGAACGCCAGATCACCATGACGGTCCATACCCGCAGCAACAGTTGCACCGGCTTTGGTCAGCCACAACGGTGTTCCATCAGGGCCACGGCTAAACGTTGTGGTCCCGTCACTCGTTGGGTCCATTGCTATACCGCTGTAAGTGAATGCCGCACCGTTACGGTTCAACACGCGATCTAACCCGTCATACTGAAAATTCACTGGCGCTTGACCAGCAACCACTGACTGCGCAGTACGGCCTGCCGCGTCAACGGTGAACGTTGTGGCCACACCGTTCTTCGTGGATTGACGTAACGCGCCGCGTGAGGAGTAGCTGTAGGTTTCGTTTGGTCCGGTTTGTAAACGATTCCGGGCATCATAAGTGTACGTGGCAGTACCTGCTTGGATGCGATTACCAGCAGCATCGTATTGGTACGGGGTTGCTACACCGTTGACTGTCCATTTCGTCAACCGTTCCGCCAAATCATATTCATACGTGTGAATACCGGATTGGCTGTTGCCCGGTAGGTTCACCGTTTTCGATGCAACGTTGCTGGACACATCGTAAGAATAGGCGAATCCAGCCAAACTGGCGCCACCAGCATCCTTCAACGAATCAGTTGAAAGACGACCGGCCGTGTCGTAACCGTACTGGCGCAAAGCTGTCCCATAGGATTCTGCACTCAACTGCCCGAAACTATTCCATGCATACGATCGTGTACCACCCGAAGAGTCTGTGACCGTGGCCAACTGATCACGGGACGGTTGCCAACCAAACGATGCTGTACCGGAACTGTCTGTGCGGGTGGTTGGTAGGCCACGCTCGTTATACGCCATGGATGCTGTGCCACCCACACCCGCAGCGGCAACTAACAGTCCACGGTCATCATAGGTGTACGTAGAATCGCCCGACGGTGAACCAACCCGAGCCAACCGGCCCGACGCGTCGTACCCGTACTGTTTCTGCACCGAAGGGCCCTGCGGAACTGGTTGCGTTGCATTCTCTGTCGTTAGCTGATTCCACGCATCAAACGACCGAACCGTTTGCACGTTGCCTGGTTCGACTGATTGGACTGGCAGGCCACCACGATCGTAAGAAGTCGTGAACGTCCGCTGGCCAGGGTTTGGGTCCTGTGCTGTGGATGGTTCGATGGTTGCTGTTGGCTAATTCCACGCGTTAAACTTTGTGACCGTTGAGTTGTTTCGGCCGTCTGTTGATCTGGTCATGTTTCCAACGGCATCGTATCCATAGGATTGCGAACCGGCAGGCGACACAATCAGCGTGACCCTACCCAATGGATCATAGGTGTACGTGGTAATCGCATTTCGGGCGCTGGTCATGGTGACCGGGTTACCCGCAGCATCCAACGATTGCGAAGAACCCGAAACCAACAAACCATCATCACCAAACAACTGGCTGGCAAGTGCACGGCCGGCTTGGTCATAATTTGTGTCCACACGCCGTGCATTGTTTTGTTGCACACTCCGCGGTTGACCCAGCTGATTACGAACAATCTTCGTGGTACCAGTATTCGGGTCAACACTCTCGGCCAACTGGCCCTGAGGCGACGGCGTGAACAACTCCGTCTTCGCATTCGCGGAAGAGCCACTCACTCGTTTGATCATGAAACCATCCAGGTCATACGCCATGCGCACAACCGTAGGAATCGCTGGCTGACCACCCGCCGCACGAACCAACTGCTGAGCAAGAATCGCTTGACCCATGTTGTTATAGCTGACCGTACCGCTAGCGCCTGATTGATCCGTTGTTGCTACCGGCCGACCAGCATCGTCATACAACACCGTTTGCACACCAGAACCAGCATTCCCACCCACCAACACCGGTAACACCGTACGAGCAACCTGATTCCGAGTGTCGTACTCATAACTCGTGGTGTTCCCCCGCTTGTCAGTTTGGGAGGCAAGGTTTCCTGAGGCATCGTAGGTAAAGAGTTCCCGGACGTTGTTGAGACCCTGCCCCGCGTTGGGGTGATCAATCCTGGTCTTGCGGCCTAGACGGTCATACACCATTGCCGTGATGTTTCCACGGGCGTCCTTGCCGTTGGTGGTGTTCCCAAACGTGTTGTAACCAATCTGCGCAATAGGCCGCTGCACTACAGCAGGTCCCCCGTTCTCCTCAACATTCACCGCAGGCAAACGCACCTCATAAGGGCGACCGCTCTCATCAGACAACGTATCCGTCACATTCCCACGGGCATCCGTCACCGAAGTGGTGATGCCGCGTTGATCATACGTAGACAGAGTAATAATGTCACCGCCAACCGTGTTCTTGGTGGTGACCTTCGTGGCCCGACCGGCGGGATCGTATTCATACAAACTTTGTGCGGGGAGTGCGGGAGCAAACAACTGTTGCAGGGTTGAAGACAACACCAAACCATCACCATCAAG
>JANLRI010000235.1:0-2723 GCA_031361565.1 Betaproteobacteria bacterium
AATGCAACCACGGCCGACGAACTGGCCAAACGGACCTTTGAAGACCTCGTCGGCGAATTGGAAACGGTTGCCGCTGCCATGGATCGAGGCGACATCGGGATCGAAGAGGCCGCTGATTTGTACAGTCGCGCCTCGGCGTTACATGCTGCAGCGCACGATCGCCTAACCGCCGTGCAGGCGCGCTTGGCAACGCTTCGCAACACCACGGGCGGGCCAGGGTGACGCGTCCGTTTTTTCCGTGGGTTCGGGCTAAACGTGGAGCAACAAAGCAGCTGGTTTCTTTCGCTGCGGTCACCATTGCGCTTGTAGGACTTTCGGTTCCCGTTGCTCCGCAATCACTTGCCCAAGACGGCGGACGAGTTGGCGTCAATCCTCAAACGGTAGTTATCGACACGATTGCTCCGCAAGCCACGACCACCGCTTTGGCCATCGCCACGATTGCTCCAACGACCCCAACGACCACCACAACTACTTCCACTGCAGTTCCTGTTTTGGCGCCCGTCGTAACCGCGGTCGTTGTTGGCACCCCAAGCCCTAATATCGCGCCGACAAGCGTTGTTCCTGCCGTTGGCCTTCAATCGACAATAACCTCCCCAGCGCTAACTACCGTTCCCGGAGCTGCGGTCACGCTCCCCCCAATCTCCTCTGACACTACGAACCCGATCGGGGTTTCGAGCACAACCGTGCCCTTGGTCCCAAGCAGCGTGCCGTCGACCACGCTCAAGCCAGCGAAAACCGTTCCGACTACGACGATCTTCCAATCAGCAGCGACCCCAGCGGAGCTTCGGGCTCAAGTTGATGCCGCGCTGGCGCCAATCGTAGGAATAAGCGCGCTTATTACCGTCGAAGGCATCGGTACGGTGGCCGAACGCGATGCCGACGTTGGCAGGATTCCCGCATCGACGCAAAAGATTTACGCCGGTGCTGCATCGCTCCTACAAATCGGCCCCGAAGCAACGTTCCTTACCGAAATCCGTTCATCGGCCACGCCAGCAAATGGTCTGCTTATCGGTGACCTGGTGGTGCGAGCCAGCGGCGACCCATCGTTGAGTGCGAGTGGGCTTACCGATTTGGCTAAACAGGTAGCGAAGACCGGATTGAAAACCGTGAGTGGCGGCTTGGTGGTCGACGAAACCCGTTACGACAGCCTGCGGATCAATCCCGGTTGGAAAACCAAGTTCACACCCGGTGAAGTAGGTGTGCTTAGTGCTTTCTCGGTCGACGGGAACCATCGCGGCTCATCGTCGCTTGATCCAGCACTGGCCAATCTCATTACGTTCCGGGCTGCTCTGAAAGCCAATGGCATTACCGTGGTTGGTGGCGATCGTACCGGAACGTTAGGCAACGGCGGACCGGTTTTGGCCTCACGAACATCGGCGCCACTGAAGGATCTCGTTTCGTATGCCTTGAAGAAATCCGACAACACCTATGCCGAGTTGCTGATGAAGGAGATCGGTGCTCGAAGCGGCAATGGTTCAACGGCTGGAGGAATCGGTGCTATTCGGAGCCAGTTCGATCGATTCGGAATTGGTTCGCCGCTCATGGTCGACGGTTCGGGATTGTCGTCACTCAACCGTTCAACCGCTCGTCAACAGGTGCAATGGCTGTCGAAGATTCGGGTAAGTCCCGCTGGCGTTGCGTTCCGAGCTGCGCTACCCATCGGCTGTGTCGACGGAACCATGAAAAGCCGGTTCTGTGGCACGACAGCGGCTACCAAAGTCGTGGCAAAAACCGGAACGCTCGATTTCATCACAGCACTTGCTGGTTACACCTCAACGGCGAATGGCCGCATCGTGACGTTCTCCATGATTGGCAACAGCCTCAAATCCACGTCTGCAGCGCGTTTGGCTATGGACAAAGCACTCGTAGCCGTTACGTCGGCGAACGTATAAGCGCACGTACCTTCGGGTCGAAGTTGTAAACGCATGTTTACGCAGAATTTTTGCTCCTATCTCGGTGCTGCAAATCGAAGCGGTAGGTGTTCGGTGTGAGGTGCGCTAGCTCTTTTTTTCTGTCGTAAACATACGTTTACAAGAAAAAGTGGCTCTTTGTGATCGGGGTTGATGCAGCCCAACTTAGCGATTGGCTGAGTGGTATTCGCGGTTGGGGATTTGACCAGTGGCCATGGCGAGACGGTTGGTGAAGTTGTACATGGCCGAGATCTCGGCGACATCCCACACTTCTTCCCGGGTCAAGCCCAACGAAATGAGGTGCTCGATATCGGCCGATGTGGTCTTCGTCGGCGCTAGGGTGATTTTCTCGGCGTACTCACAGATTGCGGTAGTGCGCGTGTCGAGCCCGGCACGTCGCCAATCGAGGGTGATGCGATCGGCTTGCACCGGATCGCCCATGGCCTCACGAAGTGCTGCGCCATGAGCGACGAGACAGTACAAACAACCGTTGGCCATCGACACGACCACAGCGATCATTTCCCGATCAGCAGCCGACAGGTTTTCACTTGGCACGTGTAACTGTTTGAAGTGACTGAACCAGGCGCGAAAGTGATCGACCCGAAACGTAAACGCCTGAAACACGTTTGGAATGAAACCCAATGCCGATTCGGCCTTGCCAAACAGCTTGGCCACATCTTCGGGCAACTCGTGCCGTTCAGCTACCGGGTACCAACTGATTTCACGATCGTCACGCATCCGCCCACACTACGACCGGCTTCAACCCCAACCAAACCGCGGAGACAACTTAGCGCTAGCGCTGCTTGCCATCGA
>JANLRI010000272.1:0-6307 GCA_031361565.1 Betaproteobacteria bacterium
CAAACGCGACATCCGCCGCTGCGTAGTGACGCGCGAGTTCGCCCATGCTGTCGAGCAGGTAAATTTGATCTTCAGGGACGCATACATTGGACTGGCTGCGACGCCGACAACGCATCCCACGGCTCGCACACAGCTGCGCAACCGCATCGAAACGTGTATGTGGATTAAATCCCGCCCCCGTGAGGTCGACGACTGGACTCTTCACTTCAGCCGCATCAAAACCCAAGGCGGTCCTAAACTCGGCGGCACTTTGGATGCGCTCCTCGGGTCGCACTTTGAGGGCCGCGTCAATACCGGCAAGGAAGTGCTCCGAGTATTTGCCTTGAAGTTGCGTACGTAGGGG
This sequence comes from Betaproteobacteria bacterium, assembly GCA_031361565.1. GTDB lineage: Bacteria > Pseudomonadota > Gammaproteobacteria > Burkholderiales > Burkholderiaceae_E > JAPOKJ01. The sequence continues at coordinate 344 of JANLRI010000272.1, forward strand.
AATCAGTGAGTCGGTCACGACTCTGGCCACCGACGGTACGGGTGCCTTGCCGATCAAGGCATAGTAAATGACACCGGCCAGCGCGTAAACGTCCGTCCAGGCGCCCTGTCGAATGCCAGGGATATCGGCGTATTGCTCGATGGGTGCAAAGCCTGGTTTTAGAATGGCGGTGAGCGCCTGGGTCATGTCCCCAATGACGCGACGTGCAGCGCCGAAGTCAATCAATAAGGGACGGCCATCGCCCAAGATCATGATGTTATCTGGCGCAATGTCGCGGTGGAAGCACTGATGCGAGTGAATCAGTTCAAGCGCATCCATTACAGGAAGCAAGAGACTCTTGAGCCACACTTCGTCGGGCGGCCCGCCCATCTCTTTAAGAATTTGTTTGAGGGTTCTACCCTCATAGAACGGCATCACCATGTAGGCGGTACCGTTACTTTCAAAGAAACGGTAGACCTTGACCACCGATGCATGTTCAAACTGGCGGAGGAGTTTTGCTTCATTAATGAAGCTTTTCATGCCCGCATCAAAGGTCTCAGAATAGCGATCAGACTTGACCGACACGCTGAGGTCAGTCGACCTTGAAGCCAAGCTTGAAGGCATGTACTCTTTGATCGCGACCATGCTATCAAGTGAGGTGTCCTGGGCCAAGTAGACGATCGAAAAGCCACCTTCACCGATTCGCTTGATGACGGTGAATTCTGCGAGCTGAAAGCCATCAGGCAGGGAATTACTGCTATCTGTGGAATCGAACGCCATGCTTAAGTTACGCCTCTCACCAAATCTACAAATAAGGTCGGGTTCAGACCTTTGGGGGATGCTCTAACGATACCATCATTGGTCTCAGTCGCCTGAACCCACCATAGCCCTCGCGCACCCTTGCAGAAAAGTTCCTGGACTGCCAGGCTACTAAAAAGCCTATCGAATTGAACAGACTTGTCAACACGAATCGATCCGGCACTATCCTCCAAATCGGCAAGTCGGGCACCATCGAGTGTCTGATTCGATAGGTCAAGAGCGCCAATTTGTACGAGGCTCTCTTCGAACGCTTCGAGTAAATCGTCCTCCAGCAGTTTGTTGACCAACGCTTGCAGTTTGTCCAGTAATGCATCCAGTCGCGAAAGATCAAGGGTCGCCGCGCTGGCTCGGTCTAGCGGCAAGGCAATCGTGAACGGAAATAGTCGACCGACACGATCCGCCGATGGGATCATGAGGCCGGTCCATGTCTGCTGGGTCACCAGGTCGCGTTCAATCAGGAAGCGCCAGAACGGGAAGGTCAGAAAGTGCTCCTCCCAGTCTTGAGAAAAAGTGGCTTTGGCCTCCAACATTCCCGCCTGCAACCAAGCGTCCCAGGGCTTTACGAACTCATCGGGAAGACGCTTAGAGACGAAGTCTCCGAGGGTCGGAAGCTTGCCGTACCAGCCAACCAGCTTACCGTCGATATACAAGAATCGATCCGCCTTGTGTTAAAGCTTCTGCGGGCATCGGAAGGCACGCAGTTCCGGTAGACGGAAAGGGTTTTGAACCGATGCCGAGGTAATGTCAAAGGCCACCGGTTTGCCTTCGACTACGAAGTTCGCGCGAAATCGTTCTGGCCCGCCGTTCCGTTCAGTTTTGGCCGCGTCGAAAAATCGCGATAAAGCCCAAGGCCCATCAAATACGATGCCGGGACCAGGTAGGGCATTGGCATCGTTGCCAACGACCACCTGCAACTTCACTTGATTGCTTCCCTTCGGTCCCGGCCATTGCACGGTCTGAGGCGTGATTGCGCCTTTAACCTGTTTGATCAACTGACCATCGACATCCAATAAAATCTGACTTAGGCTGGCATCCATCTCGAGCGGCCTGATCTCCACTTTGAAACTTGGGGTACGCACACCGCCAGGGAAAAAGGCGGATCGAATCTCGGCTGCATTTTGAAACTGTGCGAGCGCAACCGAGTTGTCGCCCGTCGCCTGATCGGCAATGGCTCTGAATTTCCACGGTTTAGTACTGGTATCAACTTGCGGGGCGAGATTTTTTTGGAAGAAATCGTCTAGGGTGCCACCTGGACTAAATAGCGCGGCGAAGTCTTGGGTCAGCACGTCTTGCTTGCTCCCTGAGGTAAACGGGTAGCGACCGGCAATGGCCTTCGTGCAAGGATCGCCTACGGATACCGCGAGCTGCTGGCCCGCAGCACCGCGCTTTTCGCTTTGCACTTGTTTTTCTCCAGCCGCCGCGACACTTTTGAGCATGGTTTTGAGAGGCTCAGGCAGACGTGCAGCTTCGGCCTGCATCTTATCGATGGACGCGCCCGCGGGTGCTGGCGCGCCGGTCTTGGCGGCCTTGTCTGCGCTTTGAAAGTGCTGTGACAATTCGCCCATAAGGGCTGCGATCTGATCGATCGGAGCAGGCTGGCCTGGCGCAGGTGCCTTCACAAGTCGGCGCAACTCTATGAAGCGGTCATCCACAATGGCCTCAAGTTTTTGGCCTTGACCTGGTGTGGGATTGTTGCTTTGGTCGGCTGGTTTTCCGATCAGATCGAGCAAGCCTTTTTTGGCACCTGCAACGGCTTCGTTAGCCTTGTCGCTGGCGAGTGCCGCCACATCGGGTCTTTCAGTAAGGGTGACCTCTCGAACGGCTGCCCTGATCAGTCTTGGAAGGGGCGAGTCCGCAGCCGACAAAATTTGGGTGGTATTGATACTTTGCGCGAGGTTTGGCGATTTGTTAATCGCGATATCGGCTAAAAATTTAGTCCAAACGCTTGCATATTCCTGCAGATAAAGTCGTTTTACCTCATCGGCCAGCCCAAGCCGGGTCACCGGGTTTGAAGCCTTTTTGGCGTTCTCGGAGTTTGCAATACCCAGTACCCAAACTTCCTCCTCCGCCAGCCTCTTAATCGCTTCATCCAGGAGCTTGGTGAATCCCTTGTAATAGCCATCGTAAGTGTATAAGCCGGGCACTCCTGCGCTGAGAGCCTGACCGCTGGGGCGAGTAAAAACAAGAGCCGCCGATTCTCCGCCTGCATTGGTAATGCGAAACTCGGGGAGCTTATCTTGACCTGCACTGATTTTGACGCGGTTGAAAACCCGTTGCGGAAAAGGCGTGCGATTCAGGCCTGCCTGAACCTCCTGCACCAGCTTGTCATCAAAACGCAGCTCACTTTGTAACCCATTGCGGCTGAGCAAGGCGCCAGTGTGCACCACCAACTCGTCCTGCTGCTCCTTGGTCAGTGCGTTGCCCAGATTGAGTTCGGTGTCCAGTGCGACCCAGGCCTTGACATCTTCAAGCTTCAATCTCTCGGGGTAGCGCAACATGAGATAAGTTTTAAGGGTCTCGTACTGGAGTTCGGCATTGCCTGCACCCTTACGCAACACCGACTCAATGCGCTGTGTTAAATAGGGGCCGACCGTACTTTGTAAGAGCCGCTGATAGGCTTGTTGACTCGCTTCATTGAGTTTGTTGCCTTGAAATAATCCTAGACGATGATTGCTCGGTGGGTTGTCAATCGCCACCACGGACGTTGAGGGTAGCGCGCGTACAGCCGCTAGGAGTTTCAGGCTGGCAGGCAGATCCCCGGGGCTTGGCGGCGCGCTGCTCAATTGGGTAGAAAGCGCTTGCGCGTTTGTGGTGACCTCGGTGACGTAGGCACTGTTTTTGAAATAACTAATCGTCCAGCCGGTGATTGCTAAGGCGCCTGCCACCAAGGCCAGCCCGGCCCCGCCCCACTTGATACGGTTGAGCTTCTTCTCCCAATGGAGATTGGTTCCGGCCAGAGGTGCCTCTTGAAAAATTACCTCTTTCAAAAGACGATGCAAAAAGAACGCTTTACCACTGGGCTTGCTAGGGGGCAGGACCTTGCCCTGAAATCCGAACGAACGGGCCAAGCCAAACAAGACGCGATCCATCGGAGAGCCTTCTTGTGTGCCGCTCACCATGTAAACGCCGCGAACTAGGGTGGGCAACTCGAGCTTGGTGGGTGCAAAGGCGAGTTTGAGGAATTGCCCAAGCGGTCCAAGAAGAGCTGCTGCCTGGTGCGGCAACCCAAAGATGGCCACACGGGTACGTGGGTCGCGCTCTTCCTGCAGCCTTGCGAATGCATTGGCCGCGAGGTTGAGTCCGAGCCTCTGGGCTTCAGCGCGAAAGCGTTCGTCAGAATAGGCACCGGCATTTTTGCTCGCGTCGTTGCCCGTATCCTTGTCTGCGAAATCGAACGTAAAGCCCAGGACCTGTTCTCGACCCGTTTTGTCGAGATGTCCAAAATACTCTGAAAAGCCCGCGAGAAGATCCGCCTTGGTGACCAGGATATAAATCGGGAAGTTATGGTTGAGCGTTTTTCTGAGCTCTTGGATACGCGAGCGCACGGCTGCAGCCTGCATATCGCGCTCGGCACTATTGGGGTGCAATAGGTCAGAAACACTGATCGTGACCATGACTCCGTTAATGGGCTGGCGAGGGCGGAACTTCTTGAGCAGCGTTAAAAACTCTCCCCACTCCCTAGAGTCGTTGCTTTTGTCGCTGTCTTGGGTGGTGTAACGTCCGGCTGTATCAATGAGTACGGCGTCGTCCGTAAACCACCAATCGCAGTTGCGCGTGCCACCGACGCCTTTGACGGGGTCATTGCCCATCTTCTCGGCGAGAGGAAATTGCAGGCCGGCATTGAGTAGTGCGGTAGTTTTTCCCGAACCGGGTGCCCCAATAAACATATACCAAGGTAGCTGATACACATATTGTCTGCGGCCCTTGCCCATCAGCCTTTGCATCAGGCTCGGCTTGCCGCCGAACTGTGCGTCGCGCAGCACCGAGAGGGCATTATCGAAACGTCCCTTGACTTCGCTTTCGGTAGCGACGTTCGTTGCACCTTCGCCGGGTGGGGTCTTGTGAAGCGCTTCGAAAAATTTGTGGCTCGCGGCCTTGTTTCGGAGGGCTTGAAACACTCGCTTGCCAAACCAGAGAGCAATCAATATAAAGAAAAAGACCAGGCGTGCCGTTGGCGATTCCAGCGGCCGCAAGTCGGCGAAGGCGAGAAGTGGCCCCGCAAACCAAATGAGTAGGGCCAACCCGATGACGCCGAGGATTGTCCAAAGCACCGGATGAAATAACCAGGAAAAGAGTTTCTTCATTTTCTTCGCACCCGTGCCGCCAGGGCTATTGGACAAATAGGGTGATTTCTACCCGACGATTTTTTGAGCGATTTGCAGACGTGTCATTGGCCGCCACGGGTTCGCTATCCGCCATGCCTTCAGAGCGGAGCCTGGTGAGCTCGACCCCTTTGGCAAGGAGTGACTGCACTGAGCGGGCACGCTCCTTGGACAGCTCCCAGTTCGAGGGAAAGCGCACCGAGCGAATCGGTACATTGTCGCTGTGGCCTTGGATCAACACCGTGCCGGGGTTTTTTTGCAGTGCGTTGGCAATTTTTTCTAGTGTGCTCAACGCCTTGTTATCAATGGTGGCACTGCCTGGGCTAAAGAAGTTATCACCCTTCAAGGTGACAACACTGCGTGAAGCTTCATCCTTGACGCTGACGAGTCCTGCTGCGATCTCAGCCTCCAGAAAGCCCGCCAACCTCGGTTTGAGAGGCACCACGGGAACCACTACGGGGGCGGCCTGAGCTTGCTTGATGCGAATGGATTGGATCGCACTAAAGGCCGGATCAGAGCGGTTGGCTAACAAGTAATTGTAGACACCAAAAGCCCCAATACAGAGCAGTCCGACCACAGCACAGAAGGCCCAAAAAGGTGTCGCAGACAACCAGCTTTGCTTGGCCACTTTGGCGGGCTCCCAATGCACTGAATACGCTTTGGAGCGTTCCGGGCTTTGCTTGGTAATGAGTTGATACAGCCGCTCCCGGGTAAGCTCGAGCTGGGCCTTGCCATTTTCGGCGATGCGAAATCGACCTTCAAATCCCAGGGAAATGCAGACGTAAATCAACTCCAAAAGATCGCGATTGGCAGCAGGGCTTTCGGCTAATTTTCCGAGTAACTG
>JANLRI010000291.1:0-11187 GCA_031361565.1 Betaproteobacteria bacterium
ATGGTGCCGGTGATGGCCACAACAACGGTGCCACCGACAGGGATGGAAGCAAGCGCGCTTACGTTACCGGAGCCCGATGCTGGGGTGCAGGTGGCACCGCCAGCGGTGGTGCAGGTCCAGGTGGGGGTGAGGATGCTGGCCGGGATGGTGTCGGCAATGGTCACGGCACTGGCCAGCGAAGGCCCGGCGTTGGTGGCGGTGAGCGTATAGGTGATGGCTTGGCCGGCAACCTTGGAACCCGACGAAACCTTGGTGAGGGCAACATCGGCAACCGGGGTCACGTTGTCGGTATCGGTGGCTGCATTGTTGCCAGCAACCAGATCGGTGGTGCCGGAAGCTACGCCAACGGTGGCGGTGTTGGCGAGGGAAAGTGTGCCTGCAGGAGTTGCTGCGTTGAGCGTTCCGTTGACGGTGTAGGTAACCGTGGTTCCCGGAGGCAGCGTATGGGTTGTAGCAATGGCGTTACCGGTACCTGAAGCTGCGCCACACGATGCGCCAGCGCCCACAGCAGCACACGTCCACGTAACACCGGTGATAGCGCCAGGAACCGTGTCGACGAGCGTGCCCGCGGTAGCCGTTGAAGGCCCAGCGTTGGTGACCACAATGGTGTAGCTCAGTGCGTTGCCAGGAATGGCGTTGGTGAGGCCATCGGTTTTGGTGACGCCAAGGTCAGCCTGTGGGGTGAGCGTATCGGTATCGGTGGCGGTGTTGTCTGTGGTGACGGTATCAACAAAACCACTAGGTGTGCTTATGGTTACCGTATTGGCCAGCGAGCCGGTGGCTCCAGGGGCAACGGTGGCAATCACGGTGAACGTAGCGGTACCTGAAGCAGGAACCGTTACTGGCGTATTGATTGAACCGGTTCCCGATGCTGCTCCACATGCTGCGCCAGCTGTTGCCACACAGGTCCAGGTGGCACCGGTGAGGGTGGCAGGGAGCGTGTCGACAACGTTGATGCCCGTAGCGGTTGAAGGACCGGTGTTGGAAACAACGATGGTGTAAGTGGTGGTGTTGCCAGGAACCAGTGTGGCTACGCCATTGGTTTTGGTAACGCTGATGTTGCCGGTGGGGACAACGGTATCGGTATCGGTTGCAGCATTGTTGGTGGTGTTGGTATCGGTAAAACCACTAGGTGCACTTACGGTTGCCGTGTTGATTAGCGAACCTGCAGGAGTGGTAGCGGCGAGGGTGCCGGTAACGGTGATGGTAGCGGTGGCGCCGCTGGGAAGAGTAACGCCCAGGGAAATGGCATTTCCCGACCCAGAGAGTGTGCCGCAGTTGGCACCTGCAGCCGCTGCCGAACAAGACCATGAAACGCCTTGCAATTCCACCGGAACCGAATCGCTCACAATGGCGTTAGAAACCTTCGAGGGACCGGCGTTGGAGACGCTAATGGTATACGTGACCGTGGTGCCGGGGATGGCGTTGAGGATTCCGTCAACCTTGGTGAGCGAAAGGTCGCCTTTTGGCACCAATGGATCGGTATCAGTAGCGGAGTTGTTGGTGATGACCGGATCAGTGAAACCACTAGGTGCCGTAATCGTTGCCGTATTGGCGATCGAGCCAACGGCTGCCTGATCAACCGTGCCATTGACGGTGAACGTGGCACTTCCGCCGGGGGCGAGAGTAGTAGGTACGCTTAGTGAACCAGTTCCCGAGGCGGTGCTGCAGGTACTTCCGGCCGTTGCGGTGCACGACCATGCAGCGGAAAGCAGAATTCCGGGGAGGGCGTCGGCCACAACAGCGCCTACGACGGTTGAAGGACCGGCATTGGTGGCAATAATCGTATAGGTGATGGCCGTTCCGGGAATGACTTCGGTGAGGCCGTTAGTTTTGGTGATTGACAAATCGCCGGTAGGCACCAACGTGTCGATATCCGATGAAGAATTGTTGCCAGGCGTGCTATCGGGAATGCCTGCTGGAGGGGTAATGGTAGCCGTGTTTGTAAGTGTACCTACGGCTGTTGGGATGATGGTTGCGGTAATCGAATAACTCGCAGAACCCGTAGCCAGCAGGGAAACTGAGGAGCTGATGCTTCCTGAACCACTCGCTAACGCACAGCTGGAACCGGCCGTTGCCGTACACGTCCACGTGGCACCGGTAAGGGTGGCGGGGAGCGTGTCCACTACGGCGATTCCCGGAGCGTTCGAAGGGCCAGCGTTTTGCACCGTGACGGTGTAGGTGACACTTGTGCCCGGGATGGCGGTAGTAAGCGCATCGGTCTTCACTACTGAAAGGTTGGCCGCTGGTGCCAACGTGTCGGTATCGGTAGCGGAATTGGCGCCGGTACCCACTTCGAGAACGCCTACCGGTGCAGTTACGGTTGCCGTATTGGCGATGCTGCCTGTGGCCCCTGGTGCAATGGTGGCGGTGAGGGTGAACGTTGCCGTGCCGGAGACGAGTAACGACACGGTGGTGCTGATGTTTCCTGCCCCTGCGGCCGCAGCGCAACTGGAACCCACGGCGGCCACACACGTCCAGTTGGCACCATTGAGCGATCCAGGCAAGGTATCGGTGACCGTAGCCCCGGTAACTGCCGACGGCCCACCATTGCTGACGACGATGGTGTACGTGGTGGTGTTGCCCGGAACCGCGGATGCCGTCCCGTCGGTTTTGGTGATGGAAAGATCGGCGGTTGCGGCCACGTTTACCAGCGCCGTGGCGGAGTTGTTGCCCGGTGTTGGATCGGTAACCGTTGAGGGCACCGCAGCACTAGCGGTGTTACTAATTGGCCCGCCGGGGAAGGAAACGGCGACCGAGGTGGTGATGACAAACGTGGCGACGGCAGTGGGGGCAAGATCGACCGTAGTGCCGATGTTTCCTGATCCCGTGGCTGATGCGCAGGCGCCCGTCCCGGCGACGGAACACGTCCACGTAGCGGCCCCTAAACCGGCAGGCAGATTGTCGGTAACCGTAGCGCCGGTAACGGATGACGGGCCGGTGTTGGTAACGGTAACGGTGTACGTCAACGCGTCGCCAGGGTTACGAGTGGCGTTGCTTGGGGTTTTGGTGACAACAAGATCGGCACGTGGCGTTACGTCGTCGGTGTCGGTTGCCGAGTTGTTAAGTGTGCTTAGTTCGGTGGTAAGTGCGGGTGCGGTAACTGCGGCGGTATTGACCAGAGTTCCAGTACCGGCGGGGGTTGTGGGGCTTAGTGTGCCAGAAACCGTGTAGGTCACGCTGGTGGTGGGTGGCAGTGTCGCCGTGGTGGAAATGGTATTTCCTGAGCCGCTGGCTGCACCACATGTTGCCCCGGCGCCCGTGGCCAAACACGACCAACTTACGCCCGTGATGGAAGCAGGAACCGTGTCGGCGATCAACGCATTCGTAGCCGTCGACGGACCAGCGTTGGAAACCACAATCGTGTACGTGATGGGCGAACCCGGCACGGCACTAAGCGCGCCGTCGGTCTTGGTGATGGCCAAATCAACGGTGGGGGTTACGTTGTCAACGTCGGTTGCCTGGGTGGGGCCGGGGGTTGGATCGGTAACGCCAACGGGGAGCACGGCTGCGGCGGTATTGGTCAACGTTGCTGTGCCGGCGGGGGTTCCGGGGTTTAGGGTGCCGGTAATGGTGAACGTGGCAATGGCTGCATTGGGGAGGGTGACCGTGGTGGCGATGGTGTTTCCCGAGCCGCTGGCCGCTGCACAACTGGCGCCTACCGATACCGTTGCACACGTCCACGTGACACCGGTAAGCGCGGCAGGAACCGTATCGTTTACGGCGCCGTTGGTGACGGTAGAAGGCCCGCTATTGGAAACCGAAACGGTATAGGAAACAACCGAACCGGGGACGGCGTTGGTAAGCCCATCTGACTTGGTAATGACGAGATCTGCCGTGGCCACCACATTGTCGGTATCCGTCGCCGAGTTGTTAGTGGTAACGGGATCCGTTGTACCACTAGGTGCACTTACGGTTGCCGTATTGGCCAACGTATTAGTACCCGATGGGGTGGTGGGGTTGAGGGTGCCCGTTACGAGGTAGGTGACGGAGCTTCCTGAGGCAATCGTGGCGGTTTGTGCAATGGTGTTTCCCGTGCCCGAAGCTGAGCCACACGTGGCGCCAGCGCCGCTTGGGGTACAGGTCCAGCTTACGCCAGTAAGTGCCGCCGGAACCGTGTCGGCCACGAGTGCATTCACCGCAGTTGATGGGCCAGCGTTGGAAACCACGACGGTATAGGTGACGGCAGTGCCGGGAATCGCGTTGGTTAATCCGTCGGTTTTGGTGATAGCCAGATTGGCTTGCGGCGTTACGTTGTCGGTGTCGGTCGCCGTATTGTTAAGTGAACTTAGTTCAAAGATTCCTGAAGGTAGCGTGGCCGTTGCGGAGTTGATAAGCGTGTTCGTTCCTGCAGGGGTCGCCGGAGCGAGCGTGCCAATGACGGTGTACGTGGCACTTCCGCCCGCAGCAATAGTGGCAGAAGTGTTGATGGCGTTTCCGGTGCCGCTGCCGGCTGTACATGCCGAAGAAACTGTGGCTGCGCAACTCCAGGTAACGCCGGTAATGGCCGCCGGAACGGTATCAACTACCGTGATTCCTGATGACGTAGAAGGCCCTGAGTTGGCCACCACAACGGTGTAGGTAACCGTCGTACCGGGGACGGCGTTGGTAATGCCATCGGTCTTGGTAACCACGATGTCAGCCTTGCGATCAATGCTGTCGGTATCGGATGCCGAGTTGTTGGCGAGATTGGTATCGGTAACCCCAGCGGCTGGCGCGACCGTTGCCGTATTGGTGAGGTTGTTGGTTCCGGCAGGCGCGGCAGGATCAACGGTGCCATTAACCGTAAAGGTAACGGTGTCGCCCACAGCAATGGTTGCGGTGCTGGCGAGGTTGCCCACACCGCTTGCTGCAGCACAGGAAGTTGCTGCGGTTTGACCAGCGGCTGAACAGGTCCATGAAGGGTTGATGATGAGCGACGGCACGGTATCGGTGATGAGCGCATTGGTGGCCGTTTGCGGACCGGTGTTCTTCACGGCCAAGGTGTACGAAATGGGCGTTCCGGCCGTGACCAGGGTTTGACTATCGGTCTTGGTGATCGACAGTTCCACCTGCATGGCAATGGCCGCTGAAATGGCCGAAACCACCGGCGAAAGGGTGATGGTTGGAAGCGTCTCGCCCTTGTAGGTGATGTTGGCCGTATTGGAAATGACCGTGCCGCCGGGCACATTGCTGTTCAGCGTGGTGGCAAAGGTGATGGTGTCGGTTTCACCGGCAGCCATGATCCCGCCAGTAGTTCCGGTCGCGCCGCTGCCTAAGTAGGCGGTGATGGTATTGGAGCCAAACGAAGCTTGGTCGGTATCAAGCAGATCGGTCTTTACTCCCGGGAGCGGTCCTGCCGTGAAGTTGATCGAACCAGGAACATAGGTCAGTCCGGTTGGAATCACGTCGCTGAAGACAACGTTGGTGGCACGATCGGTTCCAACGTTTTGGGTGACGATGGTGTAATCCAAAATGTCGCCCGGATTCAGCAATCCACCATTGCGATCCACCACGGTTTTCACCGAGTTGAGATTGGGAGAAGGAAGCTCAGTTGCCGTCGTCACCGCACCCGGCCAGTACGAATCTCCGGCCGTTTTGAGACGTAAACACGCCGTGCTGGAGCCGTTGGTGAGAATCCCGTTCGCGGCAATGATGTCGGCGTCGTAACCCCACGTGTTGGCATCGGCTGGATTGCGCGAGGTGACGTTGGCCCCGAGGGTGGAGATGGTGGAGTTGAAGAGGTTGGTTGCGGGGTTGGTGGTATCGGTGAGCGAGGTTGCGGTCGCTGAGCAAGTGCCACCGGAGTTCAGTGTTGCGGCGTCGCCGGTGATTCCCACATCGCCGTCCATGGCCACAATGCCGATATTGGTGAGTACGGGCCCGGTAGCGGGTGTGGTGAACGGACCGAATGGAATGTCAACGCTGGTGGTTCCAGCCACTCGATCAAATCCGTCGAACACGCTCATGTTGCGAAGCGTGCCGTTGGGATCTCGGTAGACCACGATCATGGTCCAGCCACCAAAATCACCAAGACCCGAAGAACCGAGCCCCGTCTGCACGTTTGCTACCCCGTAAGTACCGGTCCCGGTTGGTGGGGTTGAGTTCACTAGGGCGGTGGCATCGAAGAAGGCGTGATAAATCGGGTTGGTGGCCTGCTGTGAGAAATCGTCGTCAACGGTGGTTGCGGTGACTTGGGTGTAACCGGTCATCCATGGGGTCTTGAAGTACACCTTGTTACGGTCAGTCAGGGTTGGCGCAGTTTGGGTTCCGGCACCTCCGAGTTGTGCTCCTGATGCAGTGTTGCCGCCCCAGTAGAGTCCGGCAAAGAGCACGGTCGAGAGGGAAGGGAGGGTGAGGTTGGCGGTCGAGGAGTTGAACGTGGCTACGGTTCCGCCGCCTTGAATGGCGCTGGCTGGGGTGCCGTCGATGTCGTACCAGGTGATGGTGGAGGAGTTGGCCGTGGTGCAACCGGTGGGGCAGGTGGTGACCTGGTTGGCCACGAAGACAATGTTTCCTTCGGTGTTTACGCTAAAGCGGCTGGCGAAGGCTCGAGCGGCTTGGGCGGCGAGGGGACTCACGGCGGCCACGAGTAGGGACGCGAAGATAGCTAGTAGGCAGCCCATGGCTACCGATCGCTTCAACCTCCCAACAACACTCACAACCTTTAGTTCGGCTTATGAATCGGTTAACTGAATGCTTTTGTTTTCTTGATGGGTCATTCAACCCAATTCCACTTGGGCGTTAACTCAAGGTTCTGAGATGAAGCGGCCTCCGACGTGGCGGTTGTCATCGCAAAATTTGATGCAGCGGACCTAGGCGTGAGATTTACCGATCAGGTGGGCGAAAGAGTTCTGTTTCTCGGCCCTGTTCGAAGTGCCACCGAGACGTGGAGATTCGGAGTGCTGCCCCACGGTGGTGAACCTCCCTTTCGACCACGTTGAGTGAAAGGAATCGGGCCGTAGCGCTACCGAGCACACCCAGCAGGTTCTGAGGGCACGGCTGCCGTTGGGGCCTTCACAACTGAAGGGCTACTCACTTGTGAGCGGGAAAATCACCGGCACCAGAGCAAAATGGGAGATTTCAACGGAAGCCGATCCGGTGCAAAACGGGTGAAGTTGACGGCTTTCGAGCTAGAGAACGTTTCCTTTTCCTTCGAGAGGCACCCCATCGTTGCTGGCACTTTGTCTCGAGGGTCTGACCAGTCGACCGTCAAATTTTTGGCCAAGCGAGCACAAAAAGGCGCCGCTGTGATCGCCCGAGACAGCCTGTTGGCAGGTTTTCTTGTAATGACAGCCAAACGGAGAATATTTTGATTCTGAGGCCTTGTAGCGGCGCAAATGGCAATTTCGGTTGTTTTCAAACATTTCTGCCCGCTCGTGGCTACCGATCATCAAATTTGGTGAGTTTGCTCGGAATTCTCAATGTTTGAACTCCTTCGCGGCTAAATCCTGGGGTGTAGAGCGCCCGGCCTAGCGGTGCGGTTTGGTGAGAACGTCGAGTGGGTTCTGGAGTCCGGACCCGAGAGAGGAAGAGTCGAGAGCGCGAAGCGCGGAGCTGATCGTCGCGGGCAATTGGCCGTAGAAGAGGAGCACGAGCGTGCGCATTCGTTGCGAAGTTGTCGTCGTGCAAGAGATGGGCCGGGAGAGGCAGGCTCGCTCGGGTTGCCCTGACCGAGTGTGAAGCGCGGTCATTGTTTCGGAGTCCATCTCGTTGGCCGCTCGTGGAGGTGACGAGTTACGGCGCCTGATGAGGACTGGTCGGGAGAATTGCTAAAGGGCGATCGCCACATTCAGCTTGCTGTGTTGCAAGTATTCTATAAAACACCAGGTCAAAGCTGCAGGCGTGATGTAGGGAGGCCGAGATAAATGGATAGACCGTAGGAAAGATCAGAGGAAGCAGAGTGAGCGAGGAAGCATGAGAGAACGAAAGAAAGACCGATTGAAGGAATGACCGATTGATCGCTGGATGATCCACCGATCTTGGATGTTCGTAGGTAAAGATTTTGGAATGGAAGCGCCCTCCCCCATGGCTCCGTACTTCGAGCCCCTCGACGAAGTCATCTCCGTTCTGCACACCAAAGGTGGTGCCGGAAAAAGCTCCCTCACCACCAACGTCGCCTTCGAGCTCGCTCGGCTCGGATACAAAATCTTGGTGATCGACCTTGATCGACAAACCGGGCAAAGCGTCGGCTTCGGACTCGGCTCGGTCACCTTCACCAACCGCGGACCCGGCGCAGAAATCGGCGCAGTGCTTCGCGGGGACCTCCCGCTCACCGAAGCAATCATTGAGGACATTTACCCAGGTCTGGATTTACTGCCTGCCGAGGAACATTCACTCATGGAAGCCGAGCACGAGCTTGCCGCCCTCGGCCCCGAAGGAACGGTTCGGCTTTTTGAGATCCTGCACGAGAGCAAGAAACGGTGGGATGTCGTGTTCATCGATACCCCCGGTCGCAAAACCGACATCCTCGAAGTAGCCCTCGCCGCATCGACAGGAGTACTCATTCCCGCCATTCCTGAAGGCGGACCAGTGTCTGAACTCTCCAGCGTGCTTCGCCACGTAGCTAAAGCCAAAGAGCTTTACGGCTCTGTCGACGTGTACGGAATCGTAAGAATGAGAGTCGGCGGGAATAGCCGCTACCGACGCCTGGCCGAGGAGCAAACCAAGGAAGTGGCCGCCGGATTTGGCGCTCCCGTCCTCAAAAATAAGGTTCCCGAGGACGCCAAATTTGGCGAGGCGCACTTGGCCCGAGAACCGATCGGCGCCTATGCCGAAAGCGCCCGCTCAGCCATTGCCTACAAGTTCATCGCCGCTGAACTCGTTGCCCTTCGTGGCTGGCCGTCCCGTCACGCCGAAGCCCAAAGTGAAACTGCGGTTTTGGCGCCACTGAGCAGCCCAGCGTCCCTCGTGTCGGCACCGTTAGCCCTCGCCAGCTCCGTCTCGGCCCCCATGAGTGGCCCCGGGCTTTCCGCCGCCACCGGTCAGCCAGTGGCTGGGGCACCGGATTCTCTGTCGCAACTTTTCGCTGCCAACAGTTCCGAGATCACCGCCAAAACCCCACCCGCGCCAGTCCCGCCAAATAGTTTGGGCCCTGTCGATCGGGTCAGCCCGGTGGACCCTGCCACTGGACAAGCCACAGAACAAGCCACAGAACAAGCTGCGAACCCTGCAGTGGCGCCAATGGCCCCGGCCGCGTCGGGTACGCCAGCTTCCACCACCACACCGACCACCTCTGGCTCGCCTACGGTGGCACGTCCACCCGCTCGACCGGCCCCGCGACACGCCCGGAAGAGCGCTGCGTAATGGCAGCGGACCGTC
This sequence comes from Betaproteobacteria bacterium, assembly GCA_031361565.1. GTDB lineage: Bacteria > Pseudomonadota > Gammaproteobacteria > Burkholderiales > Burkholderiaceae_E > JAPOKJ01. The sequence continues at coordinate 9,301 of JANLRI010000291.1, forward strand.
GGCTAAATCCGGCCGAGCTCAAAGCCCGACTGCAGGCAAATTTGGCCGTCGCCGGGGTCAAATCCAGCAACCCCCATTCAGTTGCTCCGACGCGTCCCAGGGAAAACACCCAAACCTCCTCTGAGGCCGCTGCAAGCCTCTTAGAGGCCTCCGACCCTATCCAGGTGTCCGCCCGGGGTCAAGAACCCCAGAAGCCGACACAGAGCGAGCGAGAAGCTCCAAAAAGCTACGAAAAACCTGCCTCAGAAGCTCCGAGCGACCGGTCGAATGCACCGGTTCCAAACTCCGTCGATAGCTCAACGTTCGAAGCACCCTTCGCTCGGGAAACCTCAGCAGGCGACAGGCAGATAACGGCGGGTGCTGCTGCGCTTGAGCCTGCGCTTGCGGTTGAGTCTGGGCCAGCAACTCGGCCGGCGTCAGCCCCCACAGAACTCGTTACACAACCTGCGCCGATATCGTCACCAAGAATGCTTCCCGAGCAGCTGCATCAAACGCCGCTAGGCCCCATCTCCGCTTCGCTTCGAGTCCCACCGGGAGTGCCAAACCCGACCGGAAAGCCGGATCGGGAGCAGCTGCAGACTTCAGGCAGCGAATACACGGCGGAACCATCTCACGAGCCGATCGGATTATTCAGTGGTTCGGCGCAACCGAAACTACCGAAAAGCCCCACAACTACTGCAGTTCCTGAAACTATAAACGCTGAACAGAACACACAGTCGATTTTTGAAGAACCCCGCCCAAGCGCGAGAACGGCAACCTTTGCGCCCCGGAAAGACCAGCAGTACGCGTCGGAACCAAGCACACAAACCTCGCTGACCAGTGGGAAAACCGAAGCCCCAAAACCCAGCGTCCGCAACGTTGACCGGCGCGAAGAATCCATCCCCACACCAGCATTCCCCGCCGCACGCAAAAGGATCGCTCCGCCTGAACCGCTGGCCCCCACAAAACCGTCGGAACAAGCGGTGTTGCATCGGCGCGACAGGGGAGCGGTTTTGCGGGGCTATCGGATCCCCGTAGACCTGCACCGTCAAGCCGAACGAGCCAAGCTGGGCCTGGCTTCTCGGCGCGGATCGTCGCTCTTTTGGGACGAACTCCTCCAGGGCGCCATCGATCTGCTGCTCGATGACACTCAACGGATCTCCAACGAGTTGAGCGCAGCGCGCAGAACACCAGAACTGGGCTCACCCAACACCCGTGTGCTACAAGCCGCCATCCGCAATGACCAAGACCTTCGCCTCCGGATGCTGCGAATCGACCTGGAAGAAATCGACGGTGCCACCGTCCGGCTCGAAGAAATCTGGACATGGTTGATCCGCCAGGTGGTCAAAAACGAAGGCTGAAATCATGGCAATCCGAACCTTTTAACCGAAAGAGCTTTGAAACCTCGTGTGAACCTCGAAACACCACTGAGCAATACGCCCTGGAGTAATAGTCCTTCACTAGGGCAAAGCACTCAAAAAAACTCACAGAACACTAAAGATATTCCCTGACCTGGACCTTTTGGATCATTGAGTTTCAGAACTGAACCGTTCGTGCCGAAAGGGTACGCATGGTTACAACTCTCTTCCGATGCCTGGTCGCCGTTTTGCGTCGATCGTTCCAGGCGCTTGGATCTTTGGCCTTTCCCCGCTCAACCCGGGTGGTCTCTTCACGAGTACCCCAGGCGACAGCTTCAAGCCAGAGCCGAACCCACAAGGCCCTGGCCGGAAAGCCTGCAGCCATCTTCCTGATCCTGGGTCTTTTGGGATCCATGGCCATCGTGACCGCCTCACCCGCGGAAGCAGCACTGGTTCGTGCGTTCACCCGTCGCTTCGGGGTAAAGACCACCGGCGACGTAGTGATGATCGCCAACTCGGTTCTCACCTGCCCCGGCTCCTGCACCGCCAT
>JANLRI010000300.1:0-6168 GCA_031361565.1 Betaproteobacteria bacterium
GTCGGCCCGACTTTATCCGTGGCGGTACGATCTTCTGCCACGGCCGAAGACCTGCCCGATGCTTCCTTCGCCGGTCAACAAGAAACCTATCTCAACGTAATTGGAATCGATCAAGTTCTTGATCGGGTGAAACATGTATTCGCTTCACTTTATAACGATCGTGCCATTGCGTATCGCGTTCACAAGGGCTTTGCTCACACAGAAGTTGCATTGTCTGCGGGTATTCAGCAGATGGTAAGAAGCGATACTGGTGCGGCGGGCGTGATGTTTACCCTGGACACGGAATCAGGCTTCAAGGATGTCGTATTCATCACCAGCTCATACGGTTTGGGCGAGACGGTAGTGCAGGGAGCGGTCAACCCCGATGAATTTTATGTTCACAAACCCATGCTAAACGCGGGTAACTTCCCGATCATTCGACGTCAAATGGGCTCAAAGCTATTACGTATGGTCTTTGCTGATCAGGGCGATGCCCAGTCTGGTCCGGAGAGCTCGGTGGGGCGTTCGGTGCGCACGGAGGACACTCCCGCGGAACTACGTAATCGCTATTCTTTAAGTGATGCCGATATTATCGAGCTGTCCCGCTACGCGGTGATCATCGAAAACCACTACGGCCGACCCATGGATATCGAGTGGGGCCGCGATGGCCGGGATGGCAAGCTCTACATTCTTCAGGCTCGTCCCGAAACAGTGAAGTCTCAAGCGGGCGAAGGCAAGCAGCAACGCTTCAAACTTAAAGGCAGCTCGGAAGTGTTGACCAGCGGACGAGCCATTGGTCAAAAGATTGGGGCGGGCAAGGTTCGCGTCGTGAAAGACGCTAGTCAAATGGACCAAGTGCAAATCGGCGACGTCTTGGTTACCGACATGACCGACCCGAACTGGGAACCCGTCATGAAACGTGCTTCGGCGATTGTGACCAATCGTGGCGGGCGAACCTGTCACGCGGCCATTATTGCTCGTGAATTAGGCATTCCTGCCGTCGTTGGTTGTGGCGATGCGACGGAGCGTTTGGCCGCGGACGCACTGGTGACGGTGTCTTGCTCAGAAGGTGATACTGGTTTCATATACGACGGTATTTTAGAAACTGAAGTTACGGATGTGGAAAGCGGTGCGATGCCCGATATTCCCGTCAAGATCATGATGAATATCGGTAACCCTCAATTGGCTTTTGACTTCTGCCAGTTACCCAATTCTGGTGTAGGTTTAGCGCGCCTTGAGTTCATTATCAATAATAATATTGGGATTCATCCGCGCGCGATTTTGGATTACCCTAATGTAGATGCTGATTTGCGTAAAGCGGTTGAAAGCGTTGCGCGGGGCCACGACACTCCGCGCCAGTTTTATGTGCAAAGACTGGCCGAGGGCATTGCCACGATTGCTGCGGCGTTCTGGCCGAAGTCGGTCATTGTTCGACTTTCTGACTTTAAATCAAACGAATACCGCAAGCTTATCGGTGGCGCTCGATACGAACCGGAAGAAGAAAATCCGATGCTCGGCTTCCGTGGTGCTGCTCGCTACTTGGCCGGAGACTTCAGGCAATGCTTTGAGCTGGAATGCGAGGCAATGAAGTTCGTGCGCGAAGCCATGGGTTTAACGAATGTCGAGCTCATGGTCCCTTTCGTGCGCACGACTAAAGAGGCCGAAGGGGTGATTGCCTTGCTCGCCAAGCATGGTTTGAAGCGCGGTGTCAGCGCCAGCGGCAAACCTGAGGATGCACTTAAAGTGATCATGATGTGCGAACTACCGTCGAACGCCATTCTCGCCAAAGAGTTTCTTGAATACTTTGACGGTTTTAGCATTGGATCAAATGACCTGACCCAACTGACCTTGGGCTTAGACCGAGATTCAGGCCTAGTGGCCGAGGGCTTCGATGAACGCGATCCTGCGGTTAAGGCGATGCTCTCGATGGCCATCAAAGCCTGTAAGGATGCCGGTAAGTATGTCGGCATTTGTGGCCAAGGTCCCTCCGACCATATTGACCTTGCTCAGTGGCTGGTGGAGCAAGGCATCGGCTCGATGTCGCTCAATCCTGATACGGTCATTGACACCTGGCAGAGGCTTGCCGAGAACCAAAAGATCCATTAACCATCACGATCATTCGGGTAAAAAAAGGGCATCCGAAGATGCCCTTTTTTGTGCCCAGAGCTTGAGGCCGGTAAGCCTCAAGCCTGCTCACTCAATCACTTCACAACCATCATCGAATCGCGCTTGCCACCTTTGTATGTAAACAAAGTCAGAGCACCATTCTTAATGTCGCCTTTGGCATCAAAAGCAATCTTGCCGGTCACACCGTCATAGTTGATCTTGGCGAGTTCTGGCAGATACTTCTTTGGATCGGCTGAGTTCGCTTTCACCATGGCTGCAACCATCACGTTTACGGCATCGTAAACATAAGGGGCATAGATCTGCACTTTGGTCTTGAACTTGGCTTCGAAATCAGCATCGAACTTAGCACGAGCCGCGGCTTTGTCTTTAGTGATACCGCCCGCTTCAGCGCAAACCACTTGGCCGTCGGCCATCGAATCACCAGCCAACTTGGCGAGTTCTTCAGTACAGATGCCGTCGCCACCCATGAACTTGGCATTGATGGCCAATTGCTTCATTTGACGAAGCATTGGGCCAGCGACCGCATCCATACCGCCGAAAAACACGACGTCAGGCTTCTTGCCTTTGAGCTTCGTCAAAATAGCATTGAAGTCCGTGGCTTTGTCATTGGTGAATTCACGACCAACGACCTTACCGCCAGCGGCCTTGACTGATTTTTCGAACTCGTCGCCTACACCCTGGCCGTATGCGGTACGGTCATCGATGATGGCAATCGCTTTTCCTTTAAGTTCCTTGACCGCGAAACGGCCCAGTGTGCCACCTAACTGACCATCGTTAGCCACCACGCGAAAGGCCGTTTTGAAGCCTTGCTGGGTGTACTTTGGGTTGGTAGCAGAAGGCGATATTTGAGCGATACCTGCATCATGATAGATCTTGGACGCCGGGATGGTCGTACCCGAGTTCAAGTGACCGATTACGCCATTCACTTTTGCATCGACCAATTTCTGAGCAGCGGCCGTGCCCTGCTTGGGATCCGCACCGTCATCTTCCGATAACAGTTCGAATTTAACTTCCTGTCCGCCAATTTTAACTTTCTTGGCGTTCAACTCTTCGATCGCCATCTTGGCGCCGAATTCGTTATCCTTGCCCAAGTGGGCGATGCCACCGGTCAAGGGGCCGACGTGGCCAATTTTCACAACGGTTTGAGCAGAAACAGCACTTGCGCCTAGGGCGAAAGCGCCCGCAACTGCGAGGCTTACAATTTTACGATTCATTAAGGTCACTCCAATAGGTTGATCAACGGCTGGGTCTTGGTACCCTTGCAATACCGGCTGCGGGACGTTTTTGATTTTAGACGCAACGGCCCGAATGCTAGCGTGAAATCCGTCAGGCTGCAATTTTAGCCTTTTCCAGAGGCGGGCTGACAAAACCCACGTTTTCCCGTCTGTTCACGGTAACATTAGAGCAAATGAGGGCCTAAAGATGCAAGATTACGAGTGGTGGTGGGTCATCGCTGGGGTTCTAGGGGTGGCGGAGGTTTTTACCGGGACCTTCTATGTTCTGGTGCTCGCGATTGCAGCGGCCGCAGCCAGCGTATTGGCCAAGGCTGGCCTAGGTCTTCCGTGGCAGGCACTAGGGGCTGCGATTGTGGCACTTCTCGGTTGGTTTTGGCTAAGCCGCCGAAAAACCACGAGCTCGGGCGACTCGCCAGAATTGGACGTTGGCGAATGGATTGAGGTTGACTCCTGGAGCGATGGTGTGGGTTCGGCGCAATATCGCGGCGCACATTGGAGCGTTGAAGCGAACCTTGACGCTGGCGGGCCTATCGCCAGTGAAGGGACCAGTGTTTTGAAGCCCGGAAAATATCGAATTCAAGCTTTGCGAGGCAATCGCTTGATTGTCGATTCTCGCCATTAAGAACAAAATCTATATCGATAAAGGAACCTATCTTGGGCACATTCAGCATCGTCGTCTTGGTTTTAGTAGTTATTTTCGTCTCTCAAGGGCTCAAGGTGGTTCCGCAGCAAAATGCCTGGATTGTGGAGCGGCTCGGCAAATTCAACCGAACGCTTTTGCCGGGGCTTAACTTCCTGATTCCTTTCGTAGATCGGGTGGCCTATAAGCACTCCCTTAAAGAAGTTCCCATGGACGTGCCGAGTCAAGTGTGTATTACCCGCGATAACACTCAATTGACCGTCGACGGGATTTTGTACTACCAGGTGACGGACCCAATGCGAGCCTCTTATGGCACGAGCAACTACGTGGTGGCCATTACGCAGCTTTCGCAAACCACATTGCGCTCGGTCCTGGGCAAGATGGAGCTGGATAAAACCTTTGAAGAACGCGACATGATCAATTCCGAGATCGTATCGGCACTCGACGCGGCGGCGATGAACTGGGGTGTCAAGGTGTTGCGCTACGAGATCAAGGACTTGACTCCGCCGGCAGAGATTTTGAGATCGATGCAAGCTCAAATAACGGCGGAACGCGAAAAGCGTGCGCGCATTGCAGAATCTGAAGGCAAGCGTCAGGAGCAAATCAATTTGGCTACGGGATGGCGCGAAGCCAATATTGCTCGCTCTGAAGGCGAGCAACAGGCTGAGGTCAACCGGGCGATGGGGGAAGCAAGCGCGATTACGGCCGTGGCCGAAGCACAGTCCAAGGCGATTGTGAAAATTGGTTTGGCAATTGAAGCCCCTGGGGGCTTGGCTGCAGTGAACCTACAAGTCGCCGAGCGCTATGTAGCCGCCTTCGCGAATATGGCCAAGGCCAACAATACCTTGATCGTGCCCAGTAATATGGCAGATCTGCCGAGCTTACTGGCGGCCGCCATGACCACGATTAAAGCGACTTCGATGAAACCTGTTGAAGCGAAGGCCAATTAACCTTGCGAGGCCTACCGTGCTAAGTCATGAAGGATTTTATTCTTTTGCCCCGTTCTTCATAATTCTTTGCTGATCGCGTTTCCATTCTTTTTCCTTTTCGACGGCCCGTTTATCAAATTGCTTTTTTCCCTTGGCCAGACCAATTTCAAGCTTAATGTAGCCTTTGCTGAAGTGGAAGTTAAGAGGCACGAGGGTGTAGCCGGCACGCTCAACCTTGCTTAAGAGCTTATGAATCTCGGCTGTTTTGAGCAAAAGCTTGCGGGTGCGCACCGGATCGGGCGTCACATGGGTTGAGGCCTCGGGAAGCGGGCTTATGTGCGCGCCTATCAAATAGAGCTCTTCCCCTCGTGAAATAACATAGCCCTCCTTGATGTTGGCCCGCCCTCCGCGAATGGCTTTGACTTCCCAGCCCTCTAGGACCAGACCTGCTTCGTAGCGTTCCTCGATAAAATAGTCGTGAAATGCTTTTCTATTGTCGACAATACTCATCACTCATTTTAATTCACTCAAGATGCCCTCGGTACAAAAACAGCTTCTTCTTGCCTTCAGCGCCGAGCAAATGTTCGATTTGGTAGACGATATTGAAAGTTACGCCAGCTTTTTGCCCTGGTGCGGAGGGACCAAGGTCGATAGAGTTTCGTCGACTGAGGTTCACGCGGCGATTACTATCGCGTTTCGAGGTCTGCGCCAAGACTTTTCGACTCGCAATCTTCAAAAGCATCCCACTGAGATACGACTCGAGCTCAAAGACGGGCCTTTCGCCAGTTTGCGTGGTCTATGGGTTTTCAAGCCTCTTGCCGTGGACGCGTGCAAAGTAAACTTTGAGCTGCACTACGAGTTTTCCAGCCGAATCTTGGGTGTGGCTATTGCGCCGGTTTTTGATCAAATTGCAAAAGGTTTTGTGGATGCCTTTGTGCAAGAGGCTGAGCGTCGCTATGAAAATTGAGGTTTTTTGGTGTAACTCGGGTGGCACCGTGCAAATGCTCGTGCTGGACATGGAAGCGTCCCAGGAAACGTCGAGCACGGTAGGTCAGGCCATTGAGCTTCTGCCAGAGCCTTTAAGACTAGCGGTGCATCGCAGTGCGCTTCATCTGGCCTGTTTTGGGCAGCATCGTAGTCTGGATTCGCCGCTACTGGAGGGCGATCGTCTCGAACTCCTCGGGCCGGTGTTGCTGGATGTTAAGGCGGAACGATCCGCCCGTGTTAAAGCGGCCCGCGCTCGAGAACGCGGGCAACG